>JAAHGE010000350.1 GCA_010672635.1 Desertifilum sp. SIO1I2
ATATGCTAACGCTTGACCCCCTCGATGGGCTACCCATTCAACCTTGGCAAGAGCATCATTTGATCAATTTCTTGCAAGAGTTACATCGCTTAGGTAAACTCAACGCGATCGCCATCTGAGAGGTCTTCTAAAACCTCAATGGCTCGTGCGGTAAAACTGTCATTGCCAAAATAGTCTTTACCTAAGCGATGTAACTCTTGCAAGAAATTGATCAAATCGTGCTCTTGCCAAGGTTGAATGGGTAGCCCATCGAGGGGGTCAAGCGTTAGCATATCCTTAATGGCTTTTGCCGAACCGGCTTGAGGAAAGCTCCATTGAGCCAAAACTCCGGCTAAATCTTTTTCAAAAGCGCTCGCTTGTCGATTGCCTAACAAATCTTCAATGTCAATATAGACGGCTTGGAGCAATAGCAAACAAGCCTGGGTATATAAAGCTGGTTTGGCTTCTGTGGTACCCGCCTCTTCGTTAGCGAGTTGATCGAGCCGCACTTTTCCCCAAACGCTATAGCGATCCGGTTCCTCTAGCAAGACACAGGCTTTGCCCCGATTATCGGTTAAATCTCGCCAGTATGCCTTGGCTTCATCGGCTTGCGCGGCTGAAAAGACATTAATCAAGCGAAAAGTTTGCCCCTGATAGTTCAGAATCGGTATTTGCTGATCGCGTTTGGGGTGTTGAACGCTCGAAATTTCAACGTCCTGCCTCTTTAAAATAAACATGACACTGCCAATTGACTCCAGTCAGGGCGGGCGTGCGATGCCAGAGGGAGATCGCAATCCCCAAGAACAAATCGTTAGTAAATGCAGCACTCAACAATTGAGGCAGCTTTTGGGATCGATAGAAGCAGTTTCACGCGCTTCGCGTTAGACGAATCGCCCGAACTAACCCCTATTACCCATAATCGTACTATGCAACCTTTACGCTTGATGGGGTTTGCCCCTAGAGATAGATGCGATCGCACCCAATCGCACTGAGCTTTGAGCCACAAGCAAGCCGATTGCCGAACCTCCGACCCAAGCTGAGTTAAACAGCTTAACTTGAGACGGATCTTAGTATAGTTAGCGGTTAACCGTTGGGAGATTTTAACGAACTTCGGTAATCTTAATGAGATAGGGATGATAATCGGCTTGCTGATAGGAACCGACCCAGACTTCATAGGTGCCCGGTAGCCACTCCCCTGCAATTCCTGGGTTTTTGCCCACCAGGTCGTCGTTGCACCAGGTTCCCCCAGGGCCGCGCACGACCAGCATGGTGTCTTGTAGGCTTTGAACTTGCAAGCTGAGGTAGCTAAAAGCCTCAGTCAGGACAAGGCGGTGATCGGGTTGATCGTTAATAAAGCCGACACAGAAGCCAGTAGAGGTTTCCACAGTGCCAACTCGGTCGCTTGCAGAGACTTCACCCCCACCGATCCCTTTAAGAACGAGGGGATCGGGAGAAAACTTGGGGCTAACGGTAATGCTCCTAAAGGTCGGGGAAATGGGGGTGGTTTGGGCTTGACCTAGGGGCGCGAATCCGGCGACGGAAACGAGCATCAGCAAGCCACTGCGGGCTAAAAAACCAGAGCAAGGAAGTGGCAGACGTTTCATGATTTAGAATTGCGCGATCGCTTTTGCTTGTTCAATTCGGGTTCGATCTAACCCTTTGTGATTCAACAATAACCAAGATTGAATTAAATCGGGGCCATGTAACTCGCCAGTTAAGGCAGCCCTGAGACTCCGCATTACTAAGCCTTTTTTGAGCTTTTTCTCTTTAACCAGGCTTTGAATCATTCCCTGGGCTTGGGTTTCGTCCAAAGATTGACCGTCAAGGCTTTCTAAGAGGGTTTGCAGGACTTCCGCCGATCCGGTTTGTTGCAACTGGGTGCTGGCTTCTTCGTTAATTTCTACCGTTTCGCGAAAGAACAGTTGGCTCATGGCGACAGCTTCTTCTAAACGAGTTAAGCTGGGTCCAATTAACGCACTCAGGCGATCGAGCCAGGGGCGATCGCGATCTAGGTCAACAGCATACCCCGCCTCTTGCCAGTAAGGAACCAACTGTTCAGTTAATTCATTCGCCGGGATCTGATGCAGGTATTGACTATTAATCCAGTCCAACTTCGCCCAGTCAAATTTTGCCCCAGCTTTATTCACCCGTTCAAAGCCAAATTGTTGCGCGGCTTCGGTTAGGGTAAAAATCTCTTGGGTAGAGTCAGCGGGCGTCCAACCTAATAAGGTCATATAGTTGGCTAAAGCGGGTGCTAAATAGCCCATCCGCTTGAAATCGGAAATGGAAGTAACGCCGTCGCGCTTCGAGAGTTTGCGGCCTTCCATATTCAAAATTAACGGCGTGTGAGCAAATTCAGGAACCGGGTTTTCTAAGGCCTCATACAACAGAATTTGCTTGGCGGTATTCGCAATATGATCTTCCCCGCGAATAACGTGGGTGATGTGCATCTCAATATCATCGACCACCACCGCTAAATTGTAGAGAGCTTGCCCAATTGTACGATCTTCAGCAGAACGGGCAACCACCATATCGCCGCCGAGATCGCTACCGCGCCAACTGACCTTACCGCGAATCAGGTCATTCCACACAATTTCGCGATCGTCGTCAATCTTAAAGCGGATGACGGGTTTGCGACCTTCGGCTGCAAAAGCTTCGCGTTCTTGGGGGGTTAAATTCCGGTGGCGGTTGTCGTAACGGGGGGCTTCTCCGCGCGCTTTCTGGGCCTCTCGCAGGGCTTCAAGTTCTTCTGGGGTGCAATAGCAGGGATAGGCTAATCCTTTATCGAGAAGGGTTTGCACGGCTTGCTGGTAGAGATCGAGGCGCTTGGTTTGAAAGAAGGGGCCCTCGTCCCAGTTCAGTCCTAGCCAGGTGAGACCTTCCAGGATATTGTCGGTATATTCTGGGCGCGATCGCTCTAGATCGGTATCCTCAATTCGTAAAATGAAGGTTCCGCCTTGACGTCGCGCAAATAACCAGTTAAACACAGCCGTCCTAGCTGTGCCAATGTGCAGGTTTCCGGTAGGACTTGGAGCAATCCGAACTCTAACTGTCATGTTGATTGAATGCGTTGATTTGATCAGAGAATCGCACGACTGGATCGATCGTCGTAGTTTACGAGGCTCAAGTATAAATAGGTTGAGCGTAGTTTTTGCTGTGTATTCTCAATCTTAGCGACAATCCGCCAACTCTTATCGCCGTCGTGTTTGGCGATCGCGCCGTTCCGTTATAATCTGTTCGGCTAGGGGAATTTTCCAAAGCAAAATTTTTGATGGCGATCTATCCAAGAGTTGAAATATGCGAATTTTAATGATGGGGGGAACCCGTTTCATTGGGGTTTATCTGACTAAAATTTTAGTCAATCAAGGTCATGAGGTGGTTTTGTTTAATCGGGGAAATCAACCCGCACCCGTTGAGGGGATTCAACAAATTCACGGCGATCGCACTTCTGCCGAACAGTTGAAAGATCGGCTATCCTCAGAACGCTTTGATGCCATTTTTGACAACAACGGGCGCGAGTTAAGCGATACCCAACCCCTGGCGGAAATTTTTAAAGACCGCATTCAGCATTTCGTCTACATGAGTTCGGCGGGTGTTTATCTCAAATCCGACCAAATGCCCCACAAGGAAGGCGATCCGGTCGATCCCAAAAGCCGCCATAAGGGAAAACACGAAACTGAAGCCTATCTCGCGACTCAGGGTTTGCCTTTTACGGCTATTCGTCCTACCTATATTTATGGCCCGCAGAATTATAACGATCTAGAAGCCTGGTTTTTCGATCGGATTGTCCGCGATCGCCCTATCCCCATTCCCGGTAACGGTCAACATATCACGCAATTGGGTCACTGTGCGGATTTAGCGGCGGCAATGGCAAAAGTATTAGGAAAAGGACTCGCCATTGGACAAATTTATAACGTTTCTGGCGATCGCTATGTCACCTTTGACGGATTAGCCCGCGCCTGCATCGAAGCGGCTGGCAAATCTCCCGATAGCCTCAAAATTGTACATTACGACCCCAAACAGTTCGACTTTGGCAAGCGCAAAGCCTTCCCCATGCGCGTTCAGCACTTCTTTGCCGATGTCACCAAAGCCAAAACCGAACTCAAATGGCAACCCGAATTTGACCTCATCTCTGGCTTAAGAGACTCCTTCCATCACGATTATCTGACCTCTGGGCGAGACAAAGCCGAGATAGACTTCTCTGTTGATGACATGATTCTGCAAGCTTAGAGAACCCAAGAATGCCACCAGAGACTGTTTTAAACAACTGTCTCTGGCTGGCGATGCCAATACCCTTTTAAGCGTTCAACTTGCTCGCGTTGGATACTGATTTGGCAGTCGGTAAAGGTAACAGAGTCGGGATCTAGAAAGTGAGCGATCGCTCTAAGTGTAATGAGACTCACTCGGTTTTAACTCAGCACTCAGCACTCAGCACTTTGAACTCAGCACTCAAGAAAGTGCTGTTTTTTTTGGGAACTAGAAATTACCTAGAGACAAATGGATTCATCTGCGCTAATATCTAACTCAGTCTAAATACGGTAACTTGACCGACGAACCGGAGATTTTAGGAGAACTCAGTATGAAGCCTTGGCGCTGGTTGAAAAACACCACTCGTAGATTTACAGCCTTATTTTTAGCCGGAATGAGTTTAAGCGTCGCGATCGCAGCTTGCACGCCAGCCGCAAACAATGGCAACGTAGAACTGACCTTAGTCTCCTTCGCCGTTACCAAAGCCGCCCACGATCGCATTATTCCGAAATTCGTCGAAAAGTGGCAGCAAGAACACAACCAAACCGTGAGAATTAACGCCAGTTATGGCGGATCGGGTTCTCAGACTCGCGCGGTTATCGATGGATTAGAGGCAGATATCGTGCAACTTGCCCTCGCCTTAGATACCGAAAGAATTGAACAAGCAGGACTAATTGAGCCAGGTTGGGAACAAGAATATCCCAACAACAGCATCGTCAGTCAATCCGTACCGGTCATTGTCACCCGTGCAAACAACCCCAAAAACATCCAAAACTGGCAAGACTTAGCTAAAGACGACGTGCAACTGATTACAGCCGATCCCAAAACCTCCGGCGTTGCCCGTTGGAACTTCCTCGCCCTGTGGGGTTCAGTAACCGAAAATGGCGGAACCGAGCAACAAGCCCAAGAATTTGTCAGACAAGTTTATCAAAACGTCCCCATTCTCACCAGAGATGCTCGCGAAGCGACCGACGTTTTCTATAAACAAGGGCAAGGCGACGTTTTGATAAACTACGAAAACGAAATTATTCTGGCAGCCCAACAAGGCGGGCAGCAACTCCCCTACGTGATCCCCGATGTCAATATTTCCATTGATAATCCCGTTGCCATCGTCGATCGTAACGTTGACCGACACGGAACGCGAGAAGTCGCCCAAGCCTTCGTCGAATATCTATTTACGCCAGAAGCCCAAGCTGAATTTGCAGCCGTTGGTTTTCGTCCCGTTGAGGCTAGCGTTGCCCAACGCAAAGAAGTTGCAGACAAATACGCCCCCGTTGATAATCTATTTACCGTCCAAGATTTAGGCGGATGGGATGCCATCCAACAGCAATTCTTTGATGATGGCGCTGTTTTCGATCGAATTCGTGCGGGTAACTAAACCTCAGTGAGGGAAAATTGAGCATCAATCACACTGCTCAAT
>JAAHGE010000351.1 GCA_010672635.1 Desertifilum sp. SIO1I2
TTGTCAAATCAGTTGCTTTAATCAGCACTCGGTACTGCGTTTGTTCCCATTCCGGTTTGAGCTGATTAAAGCAACTGATTTGACATCACCCGATAAATTTACCACTGCCCTGTCTAAAGCTTTGGGGTTCGTTGTCGTAGTTTCTCTTTCTAAATGGGAACTCAACGCTTTAATTGCTGCCAAACAAGCGGTGTACCGCAGTCACCGCGAGGGTCAAATTTTTCGTTCAATCGATCGCTACGGACAACAGGAAAATGGGCTATGGGTATTTGCCAATGCTCAGTTTACTCCAGATGGTGAACCAACAACTGAGAGTGATAGTTCAACAGTATTCGACCCTGCATTAGGAAAGGAAGATTTCATTCCTTGTCCTGTTTTGGCAGACAATATTGGAATTGAAGGCTTAAAGCGTTTAGTTGAAACGGCAAGAATCGTATTCGGTGCGGATAATATCAATCAATTTCTACTTTGTTGCGGTTGGGTAATTGCTGGGCTTCATTTTCAAAACATCTTGAGTAAAGAAGGACGCTTCCCCATCCTTAATGCCTACGGTGCGATCGGCACTGGGAAAACGGTTGCACTAGAAGCTGCGCTTTCTTTAGTTGGGGCAAATTGGGCATCTCTGGGGATGATTAGCAAAGTCACTATCTCCGCTGTCTACGAACATCTCAGTAAAACGGGTAGTTTACCCGTAGTTTGGGATGACCCCCCACGCAGCGGTGACAGCTCTAGAGAATTGGACGAATTCTGTAAAGCTATGTACAATGCCAAACCGCGTGTAGTGAGGGGAAATCGTCAGATCCCCCACAGCCCGATTGGTTTTACCAGCAACCATATAATCGGCGGCGAACACGACGCGGCTTTTACTCGCTTTGCTAGAGTTCCTTTTTACCCAGGCGGTGACACCCAAGGGATTCCTTTACTTAAGGAAGCAATGAAATTAGCTTCTGGTTCCTTTTCCACATTAATTGGTATTGGCTATCACTCTAAAGAAATTAATGCTATTGGTAGCGAATTCTTGGCACGGTTGCCCTTAGCACACGAGCGCATTGCTTGGAATCTAGCGCTGATTGTCTATTATGCTGAAAAGGTAATTGAGCTGGTAGGAGGGAACGAACAGCCTCGTACTTGGACACTGGAAAACCTGGCACCAATTGAGAATGACGAGGAAAATAATGGCGATCCAATTGCTGATTTTATTCGCTGCATTCAGGCATTAGAAGGAAAAGATGAAGTTGGAAGTTGGGATAAGCGCCTGTTTACCGATGAAAATGGTATGTGCTGGATAGCTATTCATCCAGCCAGTGTTTGGAGCGAAGTGCAAAAAGCCTTTAAACCTGCCACTTACAATCAGAAGTCCCTCAAAGCTACTTTATTGAAGATCGGTGGTGTAGTTGATAGATCTGTCCGTTTCCACGCTTCGCGGGATGAAGTTTTAGCCTATAAGAGAGCTTTGTTAACGGTTGGGTACGATGCTGAAGGAAAACCGCTCAAACCTAACCCGCCGAAGAAGAAGATGAAAAAAGCGTGGTTAATTCCAATGGAGTTGTTTGGGATTGACCTAGATATTGAACCCGATGACACAGATCCGCCTGATTGTCCTCCCCATAGTGGTCCTGGCGATCGCCCAATTAGTCCTGGTGGTGATGACTGTAATGATAATGGAGATCTGCCTCCCGATCGTGAAACTGATGAAACTATCAATCAACTCAATTCAGTTTCATCCTCTAACTCCCTAAATATAAGGAATTCAGGCTCTCAAAGCACTTCTGGAAACCCGGAAACTCAAAAAAACAAATTAGTCTCTAGTTCTCAAAATTCGGTTTCAATGGTTTCACCTCTTGAAACACCTATTAATCAAGGATTGGCTGCTGAAATAGCTTCTGTTTCACCTCAGTTTCATCCAGTTTCACCAGTTTCACTTACCAGTGCCGAATCTAGTTTAGCTCCAGAGGATAATACGCCGCGTGCTGTCACTCTGAGACGACTAGATGGTACATCAATCGAATTACCAGCCGAGTATCCAGGTACTAGAGGATACAACCAAACAAAGGAACCCCGTCAAATAGCTAGACTTTTGTCAGCAATACAGTGCAAGGCAGACTGGGAGGCGATCGCTAACAAGTACGGGTACTTACAGGCCCTTTGGGTATGGCGATGGCACTTTAACGAAACTGAACGGGCTGTAGTATTAGAAATAATGAGCGGTCAATCCGAACAGCAGAATCTGTTTGACTTAGAAGAAAACCTCTGAATCGTTCAAGAAGCCATTAATTTCAGCGACCTTCTCTTCCAGCAAATCAGTAGCAGCGATCGCATCCAGTGCGGGAGCAGACAAAAGTATCGTCGCGTATTTGATTGAATTAGCCGCCCCGACTGTTAAAGCCAGCATCCCTAACAAACGTTCCGTCGCTGTCGAGCGCGCGATAGTTGTACTCGCGGGGAGCAACATTCCAAAATGGCAGTTGTCTAGCATCGTTCCCGGCTGGGACATTAATCTCAAAATACCTCCCTTCAGGCACCCAAGCAATCCAATATCCTTTCGCCGCTTGCTCGTAACCAACCGCCTTCCAGAAACCCAAACGCACGCTGCGCTCTGCCTCTGGAGAAATGGAAGAGTTTACCACTCGCCAAGAGGGAGTTCCGGCATTTCTCAGCGCTTCAGGATTCAGATTCGCGGGCAAAGTTCGCCCAATACTGTTGAAATACCAGCTATATCTTGCCCGTTCCGTCAGTAGAGTCATGCGGGTACAGCCATCATAAACGGCTGAAACCAGGCGACCATCACTGGCATAAACTGAGTAGGGAAGAGCGCCAATTGTGCCTCGCTCGATCCCAGCTTGCTGTTCTTGAGGCGTGATAATTTGCTGCCAATCCGGGCTGAGCAGTAAATTGAGAACCTGCTGCTTTTGAGCGCCAGGAAGTCGGTCGAAATCGGTTGTTAAAGTAATGCGATTGCCTAAGAGAGTTCCGTAAAGACGAGCTTGCCCCCAAGGATAATCGGTACGCTGCTGCAATTGCTGCCAGTGTCGCTGCATGGGCGATTGCCAGAATTCAAGACGACCAACCGAGTCATTACAGTTGGCTCTTGCGGGAGGGGTGGCGATCGCTAGATTTGCCGTCAGAGCGATCGCGCTGATCCAAAGCCAAGTTTGACGTTTCAACCTTCATGCCTCACTTCAAAAAGCTAACTTGCTGTCGATGGAATCCCATCACAACCTTCAATCTGAGCAACTTTAAGATTGGATTGGGTTAACAAGTTAATGCTCTGTCCAATCAAACCATTCCTGCTCAACTCACTGACTGTGACTCTTCTGGGATGTGTTCCAAGTGCGATCGTTATTTACTAGCAAGTATTGTTTCCATTTCCTTCAGCAATGCCTCTAAGCGCGATCGCTTTTTGGGGTCTTGCCAAAACTTAGCTTTTTGAAGACGACGGTAAGTGGCATCCATCTGCTTCTTCAGGGGCGGCAGTTCTGGCGCTTTTTGGTCAGTCTTAATCCGCTCTTTAATCTGAGAGAGAGACAAGTCTTCTTGTATGGCTGCCTCTAACAAGGCTTGGCGCAATTCGGGGTCTTTCACGCGAGCGATCGCCTGAGCTTTGGTGTAAGCAATCTCTCCCTTCCGCAAAGCCTCCATCACCTCTTCTGGTAAATTGAGCAAGGGCAGCCGATTCTTCACAAAGGATTCCCAGGTCATCAACCCCAATCCCGTAAAGATGTCTTGGACGACCTGAGCTTCAGCATTACCCATAACGTTATGCGTAACTTTGCCTTCTATCTCATTTTGCATTCGGTGCAGAATCTTAATTGCTGTTGTCGTTGATTGACTGAGTTTGAGGGCAATAAGCTGTAAAATTCCTTCCGTTTCCTCAACGGGATTGAGGTCTTCCCGGTGCAGATTTTCAATCAGAGCTAACTGCAACGCTTCCTCGTCACTCAGTTGCCGCACGACGACGGGCACTTCCGTCAGTCCCAATTCTAGAGCAGCTCGGTAACGCCGTTCCCCTGCAACCAACTCATACACTCCCTCACTCAAGCCTCGCACCAACAGCGGTTCTAAGATGCCATGCTCCTTGACCGACTGTACCAACTGCTGCAACTTTTGCGGGTCAAAGTAACGTCGAGGTTGCTGTTGGGGTAACTTAATCGCATCTATGGCTACCGACTCCCCGGTTGTTGGAGCGTCTCCAAACAAAGCATCTAGACCAAGACCTTTAATCTGACGGTAGGGTTGACTTACTTTAGACTTCATTTCAAACCCTCCATAGCTCCAGCCACTTGCTGCAACGTGGCAAGAGCGGGATGTTTTTTGTTGTATTCAGCTAGAGGAACATGAGCCTCAGCCGCATCGGCAAGAGCTGTAGAGCGAGGAATAGGCTCAAATACCTTACCAAACTGAAACATTTGCTCGTTAATGGCTTGCAAAGCTCTCACATCTTGAGAGTTGGATTTGGCATACATGGAAGGAACAAAGCCAGCAATTTCTAACTGACGGTTGGCTCTCGACTTCACTCGCGCCACCGTTGAAAGGAGAAGTTCAGTTCCGCAGAAGGCTTTGTACTGAGTTTGAATAGGGACTAAGACATGGGTCGCACTCACCAAACTAATGTAACTCAGCAAACCGAGGGAAGGAGGACAATCAATCAGGATAAAGTCATATTGCTCTTGCACGGGTTTGAGGGCAGCTTGGAGACGAAGATCTCGCATATCTGCCATTACCAGTTCTAACTCAGCACCGCTTAGTTTGATATTGGCAGGAACCAAGTCCATACCGTGAATATTGGAGTGGATGGGTAGAGGGCGATCGGCAATTACAGAGTCGTAGATGGTTTCCTTCAGCTCAGAAGGTTCTAATCCCATGAAAAGCGTTAGCGACCCTTGAGGGTCCATGTCTACCAGAAGAACGCGGTGCTGGCGCTGTTGGAGGTGGTAACCCAGGTTCATCGTCAGCGTAGTTTTGCCTACGCCGCCCGACTGATTAAATAAGGCAATAATTCGACTCACTCTCTTGCAACTCCTCTGTATTCCCAATTCTCTCTTAAAGCGCTGTCCTTATGTTCTCCTAACCTTAAGTTGTCTTAGTCGCTGATTTATTTTGAGGCAATAACTCTCATCTTATTGATGCCTTCTGCGCTCTATTTAGCTTCTTGTTCAGTACCCCCATCCTCTTTAGTAATTCTCCATGTTACCTGCTGACCCTGTCGTCCGCACTTGGTGAACGCGAAGCCGAACCGCTCGAAGGATTGGTAGCGTCCTAGATTCTTAGCAGAAAGACCGAGGATTTGAGCAAGCTGAAAAGTACTCAACTGCCAACCATGCTGATAGGCTTCCTCCAAAGCTCGTTGGGGAGCAAGCGGATCGGAAGTTGACTGATAGAAGTCTGCCATTTGACGCTGCTGAGCCAGTATCTGTTCTTGGGTTCGCGTCACTTCCTGCATGAGAGCAACTAAAGTAACAACGAGCGCAGATGATTCTTCTCCTTTTGCTAAATTTTGTTCGCTGTACTGTTCAGTAAACAGTTTACTGGACAAAGGAGATTTTGTGCTGCTCTGTTCAGTATCAAATTCTTGGGTGGTTTGGCGACCCATTTTTTCCAGCGCTTCGGATATGGACTACTCGAATTGGGTCACTCCATATCA
>JAAHGE010000352.1 GCA_010672635.1 Desertifilum sp. SIO1I2
TAGTTGGGCGGGAGAATGAGTCAGCAATCTTAACATAAAGGGCTTGGAGCGATCGCCCATCCACTCTCTGGAAGTTTGCCCTAATTGCGGCCATTGGGGAACCCCTTCGATCCGGTGCGATTCAATGTGCAACTCCTGATGTCCGCGATCGTCCTGGTGAAATTGTAAAATCCGATAGGGATGGGGATAGCTAACTAAGGAACCTGTGGTAATTTCATAAAGATTTTGGCTTGTGGCGATATCTTGAACGTGCAAGTGGCCGGTAAAAATCAGCTTCACTCCGGCTTGATGCAACAGGTCTAATAATACAGGGGCATTCGCCAGCATATACCGCTGTCCGAGGGGATGCTTGGCTTGATCGGGTAAATGTTCGATGACATTATGATGCACCATCACCAACACGATCTCATCTTTGATTTGGGCTAAGACCGTTTCTAGCCAAGCCAGTTGGGGGCGATCTAAATATCCCAGTTGCTTGCCATCCTCGTCAAATTGATTGGAATTTAAGCCAATTAGCCGCACGCCCGGTAAAACTTCGCAGCTATAGTACAGTTGGCTGGGATCGCGATAGCCGTATTTGCGATAGTAGTGGGGAAACTCGGCTAACCCAATAGCGCGATCGCACGCTTCGGCAACGGGAACGTCATGATTGCCGGGAACAACGTAGACTGGATAAGGCAGTTTTGCCAGTCGTTGTTGCAACCAAGCATGATTCTCAGGTTCGCCGTGCTGGGTTAAATCTCCCGGTAATAAGAGAAAATCGAGATCCAATTCGCCTAAGTGCGTTAAAGCTTGTTCTAAGGCAGGAATGCTAACTTCTACCAGGTGAAAGCGACTCGGATGATCCCAAATGGTTTGGGGGAGTGCAATATGCAAGTCGCTAATAATCGCAAAGCGGAAACTGAGACTCATGATTTTAAAAAACGACTCGATCCTAAATTTAATGTAAACCCTCTGACCCCTAGATATGGCACGAGTGCGAGTTCGCGAACACGTTAACCCCCTCGCGGAAAAATACCAAACTTCCATTGCGCCGCCCCAATGGGAAAATCTGTATGGCAAGGTGCAGCAACCGTTACACCTCGATATTGGTTGCGCGCGGGGCAGGTTTGTCTTGAAGATGGCACAAGCACTTCCCCAATGGAATTTTTTAGGCCTAGAAATTCGCGAACCCTTGGTAGAAGAAGCCAACCAAATTCGCGATCAATTGGGCTTAATCAATTTGCACTATCTATTCTGCAATGCCAATAACTCCCTCCAGCCGTTGCTAGTGTCTCTCCCGACTGGGGTATTGCAACGGGTTACGATCCAATTTCCCGATCCGTGGTTCAAAAAGCGCCATCAAAAGCGGCGAGTTGTGCAACCGGAGTTAGTCGAACAGCTAGCCCTTGCTTTACCGGAGGGGGCTGAGGTGTTTCTCCAGTCGGATGTGGAGGAGGTGGCGTTGCAGATGCGATCGCTGTTTGATGAGTCTCCCGTTTTTCAACCCACCACCGCAGGTTGGCTAGAAACTAATCCTTTGCCCATTCCCACCGAACGCGAAATTGCAACCCTAGCTCGCAATTTCCCAGTCTATCGCGCGTTGTTCCACAAGCTAAACCCAACTGGGCAGAAAGATCCGCATTCGGAAGCCCAACGAGGAGAGGGGCAAACCCAGATAAACGGGTAGCCAAAAGATGAAGGCGAGGGCAACGATCCCAACCGTCGCCAGGGCGATCCAGCGAGACTGCGGTTGAGGGCTGCGAAACCAGCGATCGACGAGTAAGGCCAGCCCCATAAATGCGAAGACGGAGGCCCCCATGTAATGATAAATGAAGGCACAGCGCGTCACCATTGCCCACGGCAGCCAGTTGGCGGCGTAGTTGATGACTAAAAATAAGGCAGTCCAACGGATGGTTGTGGGCTTAAAGCGCTTGATAATGAGGGTGAGGGCAAGCAGGGCGATCGCGGCGGCAGATAACCACCATAAAATCGGGTTGCCCATTGCGTGTACGTCATACACCACAACGTTGCCACCTGGCGTTTGTGCCTGTTCGTAATAGTAGGCAACTGGACGCCACATTAACGGCCAACTATACCAGGAAGAACAATAGGGGTGAACTTCTGGGGTGTTGCCAATGCCTCGGTGATAGGACAGAATTTGTCGTTGCAGTTCCCAAAAGCCAAATTCAGGGTTTTGTTGAATGTGAGGGATGAACGATAGGCTATAGGCGATTAGGGGGACAATGCCTAGATAGCCCAGCAGGTGCCAGAGGGGAATTTGTGCTAGGTTGTCTAGGGGAGATTGCCAGCCTTCAATACGCTCCTCGGAGGGGGTGGGCTGAAGTTGCGGCAGTTTGAGCAAAATCCAGGCGATCGCCCACAGCAAATAAGCACCCAACAAAAAGCCTAAACCATTCCACTTCACGGCAGCCGATGCCCCAAAGTTAATTCCGGCCAAGATTAAAAAGCCAACCCGCCACAGCCCAATTCTCGATAGACCGAGGAGGAGAAACCAACTTCCGAGTAAGCCAAAAATAACGAGATAAACATTCACTAAAGCATAGCGAGATTCGACTAAAAATAGTCCATCTAAAGCAATGAATAAGGCCGCAAAAAAAGCATAGGTGTAGCGCCTTGTCAACTGGTAAGCGATGCCAGAAACGACGAAAGGAATCAACGCCCCCGTTAAAGCATTTAACCAACGATAGCTAAAAGTAGAACGGAGAGAACCCGTTAGCTCATTCGTAACAGATTGGTCGCCAAAGGGAAAGATTGAATTGATTCCCATACCAATGGCAATTAAATACTTGGCAAGCGGCGGATGGGCGTCAAAAAACGGGGTGCGAGTCAGATAGTTATTGGCAAATTTGGCAAAATAAACCTCATCAAAAACTAACTGATTAAATCGCGATAAACCCCAAAAGCGTAAAATGAGGCTCAAGACGAAAATAGCGCCCATTCCCCACCCAAACCAATGATGTTTTTGCTTAGGCGAGTCGCGAAACATTTGTTCCTGGGAAGTCATAAAACTGCGTCCTAGCACTGGCAAGCTTGCTGTGATTATGCCAGATTTTGTGAAGGTCTGGAGCGATTTTCAGGGGCTGCGTTAAATTTAAGGTCTATCGGTCAGGAGAAAATGCCACAATTAAGGGGTAGGGAGTCAATCGACTCAGGCAATCTCTACCCCTTGATATACCTCGAACGTTAGGCAAATTCAACACCCAAGAGTGATGTCGAACTCCTAAAAAAGTTTCAGAGTGGAAAAGAAAAGCTCCATCGGGTTGTTCTTAACATTAAATCTAGAATTTGGGAGAACTTGTGAGTGAATCTTTATTGATAAATTTAGGAATTTTTGTATTATCTACGATCGCGATCGCCTTAACCGGATCTCGCCTAGCAGGCGTTGCCGATCGCCTTGCCGAAGTGACGGGTTTGGGACAAGCCTTAGTGGGCGCAATCTTTTTAGGCGGTTGCACCTCTCTACCCGGAATTGTCACCTCGATCGCCGCCGCTGCTGGAGGTCATGCGGAATTGGCCACGAGTAACGCCTTGGGTGCGATCGCCGCCCAAACGGTTTATTTAGCTGTGGCCGATATTGCCTACAGTAAAGCCAACCTCGAACACGCCGCCGCCTCTGTCACCAACTTAATCCAAGCCACCCTTCTGGTAGCACTGCTGGCTATTCCGCTGGTGGCGATGTCAGGCCCCGATATTAGCGTGTTTGGCATCCATCCGGCGACGCTGTTGATTCCCATTACCTATATTTTTGGGTTGTACCTGATCTCCGAATCGCAAAGTTTACCCATGTGGCGACCGTTGAAAACCTCCAATACAATGTTGGAAACCGTTCCCCATGCAGAACTGGAAACGGTCGGCCAGGACAGTGGGATTCGCCCTTTAGTCGTCCAGTTTGTCGCTTTAGCCGCAGTGGTGACGGTGGCCGGTTACGGGGTGGCCCACTCGGCTTTAGGACTTTCCCAAGTGGCGAATCTCTCGGAGGGTTTAGTCGGGAGTCTATTTACCGCCATCTCTAATTCTTTACCGGAATTGGTGACAACGGTTGCTGCCGTCCGTCGGGGGGCGCTAACGCTAGCGGTAGGTGGCGTAATTGGGGGGAATAGCTTTGATGTGCTGTTACTCGCCCTCTCGGATGTTGCCTATCGGGAAGGGTCTATTTATAAAGTGTTGGCAGGACAACAAATTTTTGCGATCGGCCTGACGATCCTGATGACGGGGATTCTGATCTTGGGAATGCTGCGCCGAGAACGGCATGGGATCGGCAATATCGGCTTGGAAAGCGTTTTGTTAATTGTGCTGTACGTCGGAGGCTTTATCGCGCTGTTTTTCCAGGGCTGGCAGGGGTGATCGAACGGTCTTCTCTCGCCGGGGACTTGAAATTTTGTGAAGAATCTGCTTTAGTGCTGTTAACGATCGATCCTCTATGATATAGGGAAACGATTTGTGGTTCATTGCTCTTCATACATTGCGTGATGAAACAATCTTCTTGTTTAACCCTGGTTGCCCTAACGGCTGCGATCGCGCTATCAACCGCTAGTTCTGCTTCTGCCCAGGTCGCAAACTGCCGTTTTAAACAGTCCTTGAGTAACAATGGCATTGAATCGCCTCAATCTCCAACCCTATGGTGGAATGGCGATTTTGGCTTCAAACCCCTCGCCGCTGCGGGTGTAGGTATTGCTGCGGTTTCCGGTTTGTTTGCCACTCGTACCCTCGCGAGTCGCAAGGCAAAAATGGCTGCGAACTTAGCACAAGAGACTCCTATCGTTCATCCCGAACTGGATTTAGAAACCTCCCTTTATTCCGATCTGCCTGCAACTTCATCTGAAAAAGAAGTGGTTCTCACCAAATAAGTCTGTTTTGATAATTTGATAAGTTTCTATCCGGGTATGTACCTCTAGTAAAGTAATGCTGGAGGTATTTTTTTGACTCTAGTTCTACGTCTTAAAATAGGGATATACAGCTTTTTTCATATCCGTGAAGTACATGTTCTTCAAAGTCCACCTCAATCAGGGCGATCGCACTGTGCCTTATGCCATCAAAAAACGCTGTAGCATTCTTAAATTAAACCTGAAAATCCTCTGATTAGAGAAGATCATGCGAGAAAAACTGGCGTTTTACTTACAAGATATCGAAACACCAGTCGGTCGAACGATTACCTTAGTCATTACGGGGTTAGTTCTGTTCTCTTCAGCCATCTTTGTTGCGGAGACTTACCCCATACCCCCCCAAACCAAGCTAATTCTAGAAGAGATTAACGCGGTTATTCTGGTTTGCTTTTCGGTAGAGTATATCCTCCGTTTTTGGTGTGCGGAAAACAAAATTAAGTTTATCTTTAGCCTTTATTCAGTTATCGATTTAATTGTAATTCTACCCTTCTTCTTGCGAGAAATAGATGTTAGTTTTATTTTTGTTTTTCGCTGGTTTCGGATTTTAAGGTTAATTCGATTTTTGGATGCTAAGACTCTCTTTGGTAGAATGAATACTGAAGATGGGGTCATTATTGCCCGAATTTTGTTTACGCTGTTTTCAATTATTTTCGTGTATTCGGGTTTGATTTATCAAGTCGAGCATCGAGCCAACCCCCAAGATTTTGCCACCTTTTTGGATGCGGTTTATTTTTCGGTAGTGACTATGAA
>JAAHGE010000353.1 GCA_010672635.1 Desertifilum sp. SIO1I2
AGGAGAGGCATCATGAATGACTGTCCCAACCATGTGGAGGGCGAGAACATTGCTGCAAAAACTCAACCAGTCTGGCCAGTTCCAACAAAAATAACCCACTGTAGAGACAGAAACGAGGGTTACTGAAGTCAGAAACATCAGTACATTGGGGTTAACGTCACCGGATGGGGCTAAAAGCTCCTTCGGGACAGTCAGGGGCCTGTGCGCCTCCGACATCGTGCCACTACTCCTTATCTGATTACCAATCCTTGCGTAGTATAAGATACGGTTACTAATTAATAAAGTTTTGTGAAATAAACTCATTTTATTGGAGAACCGATCGGTTATTAAGCAGTCCCCTCTAAAGGCGATCGCAACCTTTCGGTCAGAAATGCTATCACAGAAAAACGTGAGTTTATGCCAAGGAAGCGGATTGATGCAGAAATTCTTATCATTCCATCAAGTCACCCATTGGGGACAACAGGCGATGCGCTTATCGCTATTCAGCTTGCTGGCTAGCGCAGCATTGATGCCGCCCAGTTCTGCGACCCCCTCCCAGGGTATAAAACAGCTAGAACCCGATTTACCAGAACTCGAACCCGCTTCTACCAATCCTGCCGATACCCCTCGGTTTACTTGTCAACTGGTAGATGGTGCCTACACAGTCATGTACGAACCCGAAAGTCAACCGGGCGCTTTCTATGCCTGGGCAGAACCCACTGCATTAGGGGGAGGATGGAGTGAAGAAAGACGCTGTAACGAGATTAGCCGCCGCCTAGAATTTTATCGCCCCGATGGTTTGCTGGAATTACAAACCGGAATCGAGAATGGCTACGATATTGTTTGTGCAACCTCTGCACGCGATTCAGCCTGCCGGATCGTATTCACCGTTCCACCTGGTCAAGACCCGCAACTCACCCGCGATCGCGTCTTTGAAAATTTAACCATAGCCGATCGCGGCGAATCAACCCAGGCGGTTAACACCTTTGTTGATGGGGGGCGTTCTTTCGATATCCTCGGTCAGCTTAACCGAGAACTCGGCATCGACTTATCTAACTTAGGACAAAATCGGCGATCGCGATCGTCCGCCATCAATCTCCGCCCCTTCCTCGATCCCGCAGATGGCGGAACAGGTAGAAGGCTGCGGTAAGAGGATGGGGGGATGGGGGGAAAGAAGGGAGTTGGGAGTTGGGGGTTGGGGAAGATGGGAATTAGGAATTGGGAGTTGGGGGTTGGGAAAGAAGGGAGTTGGGAATTGGGAGTTGGGAGTTGGGGAAGATGGGAATTGGGAGTTGGGGGTTGGGGAAGATGGGAATTAGGAATTGGGGGTTGGGGAAGAAAAGATAGAAAAACTTGCTAACTATCAACTCAGCACTCCTTCCACCCACCCTTTTCCCCACTCAACACTCCTTCCCCCACCTCCCCATCCTCTTCCCCTAATTCTCCATCACACCCTGTTCCAGCATCCACTGAGTTAAACCGGGGAATAAGCGATAGGCTTCAGTCGCAAGCATAATGGGGCCAACCACCTTCTCATCAACCTTGAAGCGCACAACATCCCAAACCGCTTGAGCAATTTCCTCTGGTTGGCTGACTATCGGGCCTTGTAACATCTCCTGCATCCGTTGGCGACCTTTTTCGGTATCCGTTTCCGTTCCCTTAAATACCGCCCGTTCTAGGAAATCGCTATTAATAATCCCAGGATGAACAATTCCCACATGAATCGCTTTGGGTGCTAGTTCCAGGCGCAGGGTTTCCGTCATCCCCGTTACTGCATATTTACTGGCACAATAAGCGGTCATATTTGGTAACGGCATTTTGCCACCAAACGAACCCACATTCACGATTGTCCCTTGTTGGCGTTCGAGGAAATGCGGCAGCAAAGCTTGAATCGTATAAACATATCCCCAAAAGTTGACATTCATGATTTGTTGCCAGTCTTCTAAGGAAGTATTCGCCATTTCTCCGGTTAGGCAAATTCCGGCATTATTTACTAAAACGTCAATTTGGTCGTAAAAGCCTAACGATTGCTCTACCAACTTTTGCACGGCCTCAACTTGGCTGACATCCGTGGGAATGGCTAAAGCAGAAACCCCAATCTCTCGAACCGCTTGGGCTACGGTTTCCAGTCGATCCGCCTGACGTGCGGCTAATACGACGTTATATCCTTTGCGGGCAAACAGTAAAGCAGTTGCTTTCCCGGTACCTTGAGATGCACCTGTAATTAAAACTGTTGGAGGCATAACGTTTTTTCTGAACAACTCTAGCTATTGTGGCAAAGGCTGTAACTGTCAACCTGCTTGATTTGAAAATATCTGATGTTCTCTATGGCTCAACTCACGTCTAATCCTACGATTCCGATTATTGATTTTGCGCCTTTTGTAACTGGAATCCCGATTGTTCAACAGGAAATTGCCGAACAGATTTCCCGCGCCTGTCGCGAGGTTGGCTTTTTTTATCTTTGCAATCATAATATTCCTCAATCTTTGATTGACTTAGTGTTTGAGCAAATGCAAGCGTTGTTTGCTCTTCCCTTCGAGAAAAAAAGTCAGTTCGCTTGGTCGGATGAGGTAAGCAATCGCGGCTATGTGGGTATAGAACGCGAACGTCTCGATCCGAGTCAGCCAGGGGATCTCAAGGAAGCGTTTAATTTAGGGAAGGAGGAAGCTATCGGTCAATCGGCTTTAACGATGCATCGCGGGTTGGAGGATTTAGAAGGGTTTCAGCCTGTGTTACTCCAGTTCTGGCAAGCTTGTTCTGAAGAGATGTTGAGGATTTTACAGGCTTTTGCGATCGCCCTCAGTCTCCCCAAAGACTTTTTTACCCCTCTACACGACGAGTACGACAATATCCTCCGTCTGTTGCACTATCCCCCCCTGACTCAGTTTCTCAAACCCGGACAAATTCGCGCCGGGGCCCATTCAGATTATGGGAGTCTGACGCTGTTATTCCAAGATGAGATTGGCGGCTTAGAAGTGCAAACCGTTGGCGGAGAATGGATAGATGCGGTTCCCATTCCAGGCACTCTGTTAGTCAATATTGGCGATTTAATGCAACGTTGGACGAATGATAACTTTCGTTCCACTCTGCATCGCGTCGGGGTGCCCCCCACGGAAAAACAAAGCCAACATCGCTATTCAATCGCCTATTTTTGCCATCCTAACCCCAAAAGCGCGATCGCTTGTCTCCCCAGTTGTCAAAGCGGACAACACCCTCCCCAATATCCCCCTATCCTGGCCGGTGACTATCTTCTTAGTCGGCTGCAAGCTACTTACTGAGTGCTGAGTGTAAAGTGCTGTTGCTTTAGCTTCTGCGAAGCAGTGTGCTGAGTGGGAAGAGAGTGTTGAGTCTGAAGTTTCCCCCGTCTCCCCATTCTCCTTTCATTCTGTTTCACAGACAACATCTTCCCTAGGGAGGATTTGTTAATATCTCAAGCTCATAAGGTGTGTAGTCCAGAATACTTGCGATTGTGCAAGTGAAAGGTGTGTGAGGAGAGTAATGGTGAATACATTGTGGCTTTGGAGACGAGTTGCTCCCGTGCTTTGTTTGGCGTCCTTGATGGGGGCTACAAGCGCGATCGCAACTGAAGCGGAAACTGACTCAAAACGCGATCCGCTTTGGGAGAAGGTTGGGGAAATTGCAGTTAGCGACCTACTCGCGAATGCCACCCCGGAGTTGGCTGTAGAACAGGTTGGGGAAAAGCCTGTTGCGCCAGGTTTGGAGGTTCCTCAAGCGGAAGACTCTGTATCTGAGACTCTCAGCAACTATGCTGCTGAATTAACAGAATTTAAGTCCCTAGATACAATGGAGCAAGTTACGTCCATTTCGCAGTTGCGGGACGTGCAACCGACGGATTGGGCATTTCAAGCGTTGCAATCTTTGGTAGAGCGGTATGGGTGTATTGCAGGGTATCCTGATGGCACCTATCGCGGAAATCGGGCGCTAACCCGTTATGAGTTTGCAGCCGGTTTAAATGCTTGTTTAGACCGGATTGTGGATTTGATTGACGCGGCGACTGGGGGGATGATTACCCAAGAAGACTTGTTAGTCATCCAGCGCTTGCAAGAAGAATTCGCCGCCGAGTTAGCGACCTTGCGGGGTCGGGTGGATGCACTCGAAGCGCGGACGGCCCAACTGGAGGCGAATCAATTTTCAACCACGACTAAGTTATCGGGTTTAGCCTTTTTCCACTTAACCGGGGCGTTTGCGGATGGGGATATCCGCCGGGAAGTCGGTCAGCGGGTGGCGGTGGGGAGTCGCGATCGCGTTGTGGAAATTGCTGACGATCCGAATACGACCTATAGTGGGTTAGTCTGGCTGAATTTAAACACTTCATTTACCGGACGCGATTTATTAGTCACCCAGTTAGCCGTAGGAAATGGTAACTCTCCGGCTAATGTCTATGCTTCGGCGGGTTTGTTTAATACCTTTGGCGTTCCGTTCGTCGAACAGGGAACCGACAATAACACGGTGATTCTGCGGGAATTATTCTACGACTTCCCCGTTACCGATCGACTGCGGCTTGTGGTTGGACCGCGCGTCAACTGGTATCGCTACTTTGATAACAATGCGTATACTTTCTTCCTGACTGGGGCCGGAAGTTTTAACTCTAGCGGGGGAACCCAGTTAAACTCTGTTGACCGAGGGGCTGGGGCCGTGCTGTTATGGGACATTAGCCGCGCCTTTAAGCTGCGTTTGGGCTATTTGGGCGAAAGTACCGAATTTTTGCCCAATCCCCCCTTCGGGACAGCCTCAAACCCCAATCGGGGCTTGTTTAATGCCACGAATACTGCGAGTGCTGAGTTAACGTTTTCTCCGAGCGATCGCGCTAACTTCCGTTTTCTCTACACGCGCTCTAACATACAACAAGTGGGCGGTCGCGTGGGGGGTGCCATTAGCGAACCGTTCTATGGCATCGCAGATGATGGTTTTGGCGGGCCTATTGGCGATGCTACCGCTGACACGTTCAGCTTTAACTTTGATTGGCGGGTCGCTCGCTATTTAGGGTTATTTGGGCGCTATGCTTACGGTAGCACCAACATTTATCCGCGCACTGGGCGTCCGGATGGAGAAATTAATGCTCAATCTTATCAAATTGGGGTAGCTTTTCCGGATTTAGGACGGCGCGGCGCATTGGGAACGATTTCTTTCTTAGTTCCGTTTGACGTACTTTCAGGTCGTCGCTATTTGGTTTCGGGGGGTGGAAATGGCGGAACCCAATACGAAATTGAGGCTACCTATTATTTACCCCTAACTCCCAATATTGCCCTGGTTCCAGCATTCTACGTGATTGGCAATCCCAATAACTTTGACAACAACAGTACGATCTATGTAGGAAATCTGAGAACCCAGTTTAGCTTTTAGATTCTGGGCACCCTTCGGCTGATTTTAGGGGTATGGCGTTGCGATACCCCGACTTCTGCTGGTATAGCAAAGTGCTGAGTTAAAAACGAGCGAGTCTTCTCCTTTGAGCAGTTCAGTCTGTCCTAACCTTACTGAGTACAGCTAGCTATAGCGACCTGATTTTCTCAATCCTAAAGTTCATCTGATTCAGTTTTAACTCAGCACTTTGCTATACCAGCAGAAGTCGGGGTATCGCAACGCCATACCCCTAAAATCAGCCGAAGGGTGCCCAGAATCTAAAAGCTAAACTGGGA
>JAAHGE010000354.1 GCA_010672635.1 Desertifilum sp. SIO1I2
AGGAATTTAAGCGCTATGGATGTACTGAACTTGGAATACGTTCGTACAGAATATCGATTTGTTCTATCAGACTATTACGGACTCGCCGTAGAAGAACTCAGCGACGACCAAGTAGAATCCTTTGCCACTGAGTTTAAACTAACTTCCAACCCAGAAGACGTAATTTTTGCAACAAACAAAGATCCAAACGATCCTTGCGTTTGTCCCACTACAGGCACCGATAGTAATAACAGCATCGTTGGTGGCAGCGGTAACAATACCCTGATTGGCGGTAAAGGTAATGATACCCTGATTGGCGGCGATGGCGACGACCTATTAATTGGAGGCATTCGTCGTTCAGGAGAAGAAGATTCCGGCTCTGATGAGAGTGGCAACGGCGCAGGCAACGGAAACTCTGATTCCATGAATGATTCAGGCTTATCTGGGGGAATGTCTGGTGGCGATAAAGACACCGACGATGGTAACAACCTCCTGATTGGCGGTAAAGGCAAAGATACCTGTATTGGCGGAGAGGGAAAAGATACTCTCATCGGCGGAGAAGGCAATGATTCCCTCGTTGGCGATAAAGGCGATGACTTACTCATCGGTGGCAAACCCAGTTCCCCCATTTCTGGCGTAGATAACGGTGACTCCGGCATGGATTCCGGTACCGATAGCGGTGAAGATAACGACGATTCCGGTACCGATAGCGGTGCCGATAACGGCGACTCTGGCATCGATGGCAGCGATGGTAACAATACCCTTGATGGCGGCGATGGCAACGATACCTGTATCGGCGGCAACGGCGACGATTCCCTGATTGGTGGCAAAGGTGATGACTCCATTGTCGGTGGCGACGGCAATGACACCTGTGTTGGTGGAGATAGTAACGATACCTGTACCGGCGGCGAAGGCGATGATAGCTGCATCGGCGGTGATGGCAATGACTCCATCGATGGCGGTGCTGGAGATGACACGATTTCTGGTGGAGATGGTAACGATACCTGTATCGGCGGCGATGGCAGCGACTACATTGACGGGGGTGAAGGCGATGACTTGCTAATTGGTGGCAAGATGCCGAAATCTGGCGACAGTGACGACTCTGGCAGGGATTCCGGTACCGATAGCGGTGAAGACAACGACGATTCTGGTACCGATAGTGGTGAAGATAACGACGATTCTGGTACCGATAGCGGTGAAGATAACGACGATTCCGGTACCGATAGCGGTGAAGATAACGACGATTCTGGTACCGATAGTGGTGAAGATAACGGCGATTCCGGTACCGATAGCGGTGAAGATAACGGCGATTCCGGTACCGATAGCGGTGAAGATAACGGCGATTCCGGTACCGATAGCGGTGAAGATAACGGCGATTCTGGCATGGATGGCAGCGACGGCAATAACACCCTCGATGGCGGAGACGGTAACGACACTTGCATTGGCGGAGATGGAGATGATTCCCTTGACGGCGGTACAGGAGATGACAGTTGTGTTGGCGGGAGTGGCGACGACACCATGTCAGGGGGTGATGGCAACGATACCTGTATTGGTGGAGATGGAGATGATTCCCTTGACGGCGGTGATGGCGATGACAGTTGCGTTGGTGGGAGTGGCGACGATACGCTATCTGGTGGCGCAGGTAACGATACCCTAACGGGAGGCGTTTACTGTGATGGTGGCGATGGCGATGACTTCATCCTGGGTGGTGGCGAAGGTGAATCCACCATTATTG
Source organism: Desertifilum sp. SIO1I2 (assembly GCA_010672635.1). Taxonomy (GTDB): domain Bacteria; phylum Cyanobacteriota; class Cyanobacteriia; order Cyanobacteriales; family Desertifilaceae; genus Desertifilum. The sequence goes on from JAAHGE010000354.1 coordinate 1,715, forward strand.
GGGGTGCAGGTATCGATACGCTTTGCTATCACGATCTTGCTGCTGGAGTTAACATTAACCTGTCGATTGGGGTTTCTATCGGGGTTGGCTTCCAGAATATTATCAGTGGCTTCCAAACGGTTATCGGTTCTGAATTTGATGACACGATTACCGTTGGTGATGAACCTGTGACAATTGTTGGAGGTACAGGTAACGATACTTACCTGCTCAATGCTGAAAATGCGGCTGGCACTTGCATTAAAGATGACGATGGCGCTAATAACATTGAGATTGAAGGGGTAACGCTAACTTCCGATAATCTGCTGCGCGATGGTCAAAACCTTGTCGTTGACCTCAATGGTAATGGAGTGGTTGACGATGGAGATTTAACGATTGTTGATTTCTTTGATCAACCAGTTGGTAGCTTGTTTAGTAATATTGGCAACTTAACGGCTAGCGATATTCAACAGGTCTTCCCGACACCTGCGCCAAGTCCGCGTCCAATCCCAACAATTCCGCCAAGTCCGGGTACGGGTGGCGAAACGCCTGGGGATGATGATGACGAACTTGAAGGCGAACGGATTGAAGCCAGCTCACCTGATGTTATTTTTGGAACGCGCGGTAAGGATACGATTATTGGCAGCAATGGCAATGATGTTATCTTTGGCTTGCAAGGTCGGGATAGTATCCTGGGTGGCGATGGCGATGACATTATTTTTGGCAACCAAGGCCACGATACGATTGACGCCGGTGCTGGAAATGACATTATCTTGGGCGGTAAGGGGAATGATAGTCTCCTAGGTGGTGACGGCGATGACCTCTTAGCAGGAGATAATGGCAACGATACCCTGATGGGGGGTAGCGGCAATGACACCCTGTTTGGCTGCCAAGGGAATGACCTGTTAATGGCGGGTTCTGGGGATAATCTCCTGTTTGGCGGTAAGGGGAATGATACGCTGATGGGTGGTTCTGGCGATGATACGCTGTTTGGCGATCGCGGTCGCAACCTGTTGATCGGCGGATCGGGTCGCGATACGTTTGTATTGCGTGCCGATCTGGCTTCCCCCAGTCAGGCTCAAGTCGATACCATTCAAGACTATGACGCGGCGGTTGATGTTATTGGCTTGACAGGAGGCTTAACAGCAAGCGACCTCAACTTGACTGTACAGGATGGCAATACGTTGATTAGCGTGGCGAGTACGGGCAATCATTTAGGATTGGTTCTCGGTATTACGGCAGATCAACTGAGCTTTACTAGTGTGGGTATTCCCACGTTCTAAGGGAATCCAACGGTTGCGGGTGTCTTCGGACGCTCGCAGCCTGTCGGAAGTGCATCAACCTATTCAACAATTCTCCAACGCTAAATCCTACTTAAGATAGAAGAGAGATTCGCGATTATGTGCAGGTTGACTTGAAATGATGCACTTTCTCCCGCTGGGTTCGCACGCCCCCTTCCGTCGGCTAAAGTCGATGTTAGACAACAGGCAACGCCTTCACAGACCTTTGTTGATGGCGGCCTGTTGTTTTTTCGTGGCACTGCCAACTCCTTTGTTGGTGCAGCGTCCGGCAATTTCTGCGACAGGGGTTCGCGTTCTGCCAGAACACGCCAATACGGTTAGCGCGATCGCCATCAGTCCGGATGGTCGCTATCTGGCTAGCGGTTCTCACGATCGCTTAGTACGGATTTGGGAGGTGGAAACTAACCGCAGCGTGGCAACGTTGCGCGGTCATCAAGATTGGGTGGCAAGTTTGGCGTTTAGTGCCGATGGTCGTTATTTAGCCAGTGGCAGTCTCGATCGCAGCGTTAAGATTTGGGATTTGCAAACCGGGAAAGTCTTGCATGACTTTAAAGGGCATCGCAGCGGGGTGCTATCGGTGGCTTGGAGTCCCGATGGGAATGTGGTGGCCAGTGGCAGCCTAGATCGGACGGTGAGATTGTGGGATATTTCAGAAAAACAAGAGATTGCCGTTTTGGAGGGACATGGGGACTGGGTGCAGTCTGTGGCGTTTAGCAGTAATGGGGAGATCCTGGCTAGCGGCAGTGCGGATAAAAGTATTAAGTTATGGAATTGGCAGCAAGGGACGGAGTTGCGATCGCTCACCGATGGTGCTGGAACCGTGACCTCAATTGCGATCGCCCAAAACGATCGATTTCTGGTAAGCGGTAGTGCAGACAGTACCGTTAAGCTTTGGGAACTGCAAACCGGACGGTTACTCCGCACGTTTCGGGGTCATGAATATAGCGTTTTAGCTGTGGCGATCGCTGCCGATGGTCGATTTATCGCTAGTAGCGGCGAGGATCGAACGGTTCGCCTGTGGAATACAAGTTCGGGTGCTTTGGTGGATACGTTAACCGGGCATCAGGAGAGTATTCGCGCGATCGCCATGAGTCCGGATCTGAGTTATATTGCCAGCGGTGGCGACGATCGCAGCATTAAACTGTGGCCGACTGGCGAAAGACGAGCGATCGCGCCAATGGTCTCGCCTGCGCCTCCTCAAGCGCCGCCGGAGAATTTTCTACCCGTTCAACAAAACCCGGTTTTGGCGATCGCCTTCGATCCAACCGGAGAATTTCTCGCCAGCAGCCAAAGCCGGATCGTGCAACTGTGGTACTCTGGCAATCGCGAAGCAGACGCTCCCGATCCGCTACCCCTTACCAGTTTTCGAGGTCATTTACAGGCTGTTGTTTCTACCCTGTTTAGCGATGATGGGGAACGCTTAATTAGCGGCAGTCGAGATGGCAAGATTAAAATTTGGCAACTGAGTGATGGTCGGGTAGTCGGCGAACTAGATCGCGGTACGGGGGGTTCTGCCTTAGCCTTAAGTGCGGATGGACGGATCTTGGTGGGCGCAGGTATCGATGGCGAGATTAAGGTGTGGAATTTGCAAACCGGTCAAGTTCTGCGAACCCTCAGAACCCAGCGGGATACTCGCGTTCTGGGGTTGGCTTTAAGCGCAGACGGACAATTGCTGGCTAGCAGCCATACGGATGCAACGGTGCAGTTGTGGCGCATTCCCACGGGCGAACGGATACACACCCTCAGAGGTCATGAAAGCGAAGTAGGGACGGTTGCGATGACGCGGGATGGTCAGATGCTAGTCAGTGGCAGTCGCGATGGGATAGTGAAAATTTGGCACTTGCGCGATCTTCCGACTCGCCGTCAGACGCCCCTAGCTGCGTTCAAGACGCTGGAAGCCCATACTGGAAGAGTGACCGCGATGGCGATCGCGCGAGATGGAAGCACCCTAGTTACCGCTGGTGAAGAGGGTACGGTGAACTTGTGGGATTTGCAACGGGGGACTCAAATTCGTACCTTAGCTCGTCAATCTAGCCCTATCCTCTCCCTTGCCCTTCATCCCGATCGGCAAGTACTGGCAACCGGAAGCCAAGATAGTACGATTCATCTTTGGAATCTTCAGTTTGGAGCGTTAATTTATACCTGGAGAAATTCTTATTCCCGCTAAAAAATAAGGCGGGATGGAATTCAATTCCGAGTTAGAAGCTCGCGTCCCGCCTCTCAAGGAGAAACCTAGCTTCACGATCGCACAATTTTTCGCAAAGTTCCCCACCTTGCGATAGATTTAAAAAAGTAAGGATGAGTTAAATTTAGCACTGTTCTTTAGCCCGTTCTCTTTTTAACCAATTATTAAATCAATCTCTCGATCGCTTTCCAATTGATTGAGCAACCGCTAAATTTTTAATAGAAACAGAACCGCTTGAAACTGCAATCTAATAGCGTACCAAGACCACAGTGCGCGATCGCGCTCCGGTAGACTCAAGCTCGATCGTTGTGCGGGTTGCTTCAACTCCAAGAAGTCGTGCATCAACCCCTGTTGCTAGAGATGACTCAGCCGCCGCCTTAGCCTCCCGATCGCCAATATTAGCTTGCTGACGCCTTTCAACGTCCAAACTCCCTAGCC
>JAAHGE010000355.1 GCA_010672635.1 Desertifilum sp. SIO1I2
CCCCATCCCCCCACCTCCCCATCTCCCCACCCTCTTTTTTCCCTAATTCAAGATGCAAATTCGCCGTCGTCCCCCTAACCCTGCTGTCTCTGTAGAATATTTGCGTTATCAGGTGGCTGTACCCGATAGCGAACCGCGCAATATTTTGGAAAAGATTGTTTGGCATAAAGAAGTTGAAATTGACCAAAAGCGCGAACTCGTACCGCTGCGGGAACTGCAAAAACAGGTACAAAATTTACCCGCACCGCGCGACTTTTTAGGCGCTTTACGCAATGGGAAAACGCAACCTGCGTTAATTGCTGAAGTGAAAAAAGCCTCTCCCAGTAAGGGCGTAATTCGCGAGGATTTCGATCCAGTGGCGATCGCCCAATCTTACCAGCAAGGGGGGGCAAGTTGTTTGTCGGTGCTGTGCGATGAGGAATTTTTCCAGGGAAGTTATGATTACCTGGCCGCAATTCGCTCAGTGGTCAATTTACCGTTGTTGTGTAAGGAGTTTATTATCTATCCTTACCAGATTTATTTAGCCCGCAAGAGTGGCGCGGATGCGGTTTTGCTGATTGCGGCAATTTTGAGCGATCGCGATTTGCAGTATTTTATTAAGATTGCGGCGGTATTGGGGATGATGCCCCTGATTGAAGTCCATACTTTAGAAGAGTTGGATCGCGTCTTGGCTCTCAATGGCGTACAGCTAATTGGCATTAACAACCGCAACTTAGAAGATTTTTCTGTAGATTTGCAAACCACTTGCCAGTTACTCAGCCAGCGCCAAAGCCAAATTCAAGACCGAAATATTCTGGTGGTTAGCGAATCTGGACTCTATACGAATGCGGATATTGCCTTAGTTGCCAAGGCAGGCGCTAGTGCGGTACTGATTGGAGAATCGCTGATGAAACAAAGCGATCCAGGAAAGGCGATCGCGCCCCTATTCTCCTGAACAGAGAAGTCTACAATAGGGGCAGATGATTTGAGCGCTGTTCGCTCCCTCACGGTTTTCTCGATCTTCCGTACCCAGTTATTAACAGCACTCATGGAGCCTATTCCCCTACCGTCGCACATCCACTATGAATTGTTATTGCAATTGCTAGAGCGTCAAACTTGGTTTGCAGTCAGCCAAAAATCGCCGCAACAAGAGCAAGTGCATCAACTGATTATTACGTTGAGAAAAGCCCTTGCTCAACAACGGCAACTCGAAGCCAGTTGTCAGCGTGCTAATTTACCGATTGAGTATCGCTGGTCCGTTAACGAACCGCCAACCGCGCAAAAAGTTGCCAAACAGGACGGGGTTGAAGCGCCTCCTCCAAAAATGCCACCGGATTGAGAGGGCTAGTGGCGATCGCCTCTGAGATCCCACCTATAGGATTGTGACATGAGGCGTGTTAGAATTTCTCGTTCCACACCCAGTAAGGATCAACCGTCATGGACGATAAGTTAATGTTAATGATTCCCGGCCCGACGCCAGTGCCGGAACAAGTTTTATTGGCGATGACGAAGCACCCCATCGGTCATCGCAGTGGCGACTTTAGCAAAATCATGGCTGAGGTGACAGAAAACCTCAAGTGGTTGCACCAAACCCAGAATGATGTGCTGATTTTAGCGGCAAGCGGTACTGGGGCAATGGAAGCTGGAATCATTAATTTTCTGAGTCCAGGCGATCGCGTTTTGGCCCTGCATAATGGTAAATTTGGCGAGCGTTGGGTAGAAGTTGCCAAGGCTTATGGTTTGAATGTGGATACAGCGAGCGCACCCTGGGGTGAAGCGCTCGAGCCCGAACAAGTCCGCCAAAAGCTAGAAGCCGATACCCAAAAGGAAATTAAAGCGGTTATTTTGACCCACTCGGAAACCTCCACGGGGGTGATTAATGACCTAGAAACCATTAACCGCCATGTTAAAGCACACGGCGCGTTAATTATGGTGGATGCAGTCACCAGTTTAGGCGCGGCGAACGTCCCCATCGATGCTTGGGGTCTAGATGTTGTGGCTTCGGGTTCGCAAAAAGGTTATATGATTCCCCCAGGACTGGCGTTTGTTTCGGTCAGCGCTAAGGCGTGGGAAGCGTATAAAACGGCGACTCTACCGAAGTTCTATCTGGATTTAGGAAAGTATCGCAAGGATGCAGCGAAAAACAGTACCCCGTTCACGCCTCCGGTGAACCTGTTCTTTGGTCTGCAAGCAGCGTTGCGGATGTTGAAGGCGGAAGGGTTAGAAAATATCTTTGCGCGTCACCAGCGCCTGATGAATGCAACGCGGGCCGCTGTTCAAGCCCTCAATTTACCCTTATTTGCGGCGGAGGGCATTTCGAGTCCAGCCATTACAGCCGTTGCACCGACTCAAGTGGAAGCCGAACAGGTGCGTTCGGTAATGCGGAAGCGCTTTGATATTGCCTTAGCGGGCGGTCAAGACCACCTGAAAGGTAAAATTTTCCGTATCGGTCATTTGGGATTTGTGGGCGATCGCGATCTCTTAAGTGCGATCGCGGCCCTAGAAGCCACTTTACAGGAACTCGGTTACGAAAACTTCACCCCCGGTGCAGGCGTCACGGCGGCGGCGAAAGCGATCGCGAAATCTTAGGAAGTTGAATCGTTAGAAGCTTCCTCCGGCTGAGGTGATGGAAGGTCTGGAACGGGATCGTAACCTCCCTCAAAAAAGGGGTTACAGCGCAAAATTCGCAAAATTGCCATTCCCGTTCCGCGCCAAGGCCCAAAGCGTTCAACGGCCGTTAGCGCATACTGAGAACAGGTCGGAGAGTAGCGACAGGCGGGGGGAAATAAAGGCGAAATCGCCACCCGATAGCCGCGAATGAGACTGAGTAAGAGGCGTTTGAGCATTATTTCAGAGGGTGGGGAGATAAACAGCTTTTGCCCTTGGCTTGGAAAAATTACTGTAATTTATAGCAGTCTAGGTTTATAATAATAGGTCTGCATAAAATTAAACAAAACGAGGAATTTCAATGGCGCGATACCGAGGCCCACGTCTACGGATTGTCAGACGTTTGGGGGACTTACCTGGTTTAACACGCAAAAGTCCTCGACGAGCATACCCCCCTGGTCAACACGGTCAGGCACGGAAGAAGAAGTCAGAGTATGCGGTTCGTCTAGAGGAAAAGCAAAAACTCCGTATGAACTACGGACTGAGTGAAAAACAACTCCGCCGTTACGTCCAAAAGGCACGCCGCGTGACCGGATCGACGGGACAAGTGTTGTTACAATTGCTGGAAATGCGTTTAGATAATACCGTGTTTCGTCTGGGAATGGCTCCCACGATTCCCGGTGCCCGTCAATTAGTGAACCACGGTCACGTTACTGTTAATGGCAAAGTGGTGAGTATCCCTAGCTATCAGTGCAAACCGGGTGATGTGATTGGCGTGAGAAACCGCGATGCTTCTCGCAAGTTGGTAGAAACTAATCTGCAATACCCCGGTTTGGCGAATCTTCCCAGCCACCTCGAATTTGATAAAAATACGCTGGTGGGTAAGGTGAATGGTATCGTTCAGCGCGAATGGGTAGCGCTGCAAGTGAACGAACTGCTGGTGGTTGAATACTATTCTCGACTGGTCTAATTTTAGTGCTTTCTTGAGTGCTGAGTGCTGAGTGCTGGGTAGAAAACCAAGCCTGTTAGCCTTTTGTGAATACTGCATGGTTCTCAGTGCGAAGCAGTGTGCTGAGTAGAAAGCCAAGCCAGTTATAGCTATAGCTAGATTGAGAAATTTCAATCTTTTTTTGAGAAACTCCCACTGAATTAGTGGGAGTTTTTTTATCCGCCAATTTGGGACATTGTACGGCTATACACTCCGGTTTGGGTACCGGAGTCGCGCTGTTTAAAGTTGATTTCGGGTTTCATTTCTAGGAGAAATTGCACTTTGTCGCGGATGGTGTCTAGGGGGGTGCCTTGGCGTAGCAGGGTTTTCAGGTCAATTTGTCCGGTTTCGTTCAGCAAACAGGGCCGCAACCAACCATCCGCAGACAGGCGCATCCGGTTGCAGCGATCGCAAAAACATTCTGACATCTGGCTAATAAAGCCGAGGGTTCCTTTTGCGCCGGGAATTTGAAACACATCTGCCGGGCCGTTTCCTTTGACTTGTCCCTCGCTGAGTCCCCAACGCTGGCGAATGCTTTGGCGCAACTCTTCGGAGGGTATCCAAGCCCGTTCGCTGTAGAGTTGGGCGTTACCAATGGGCATAAATTCAATAAACCGGATGTGCCACTCGCGGTCTAGAGTGAGGGCGGCCAGGTCTAAGACCTCTGTATCGTTCACCCCAGGAATCACGACAACGTTCAATTTTAAGGGGTTGAACCCTACCCGATACGCGGCTTGTATGCCCTCCCAGACTTGCTGCCAGCGGCGTCTACCGCGATTTCCAATAATTTTGTCAAAAGTTTCTGAATTCAGGGAATCTAGGCTAATATTGATGCGCCTTAAGCCTGCCTCGTATAAATCTTGGGCCATTCCCGCTAGGAGAAACGCATTGGTGGTCATAGCTAAGTCTTGCGTTTGCGGGAGGGAGGCAATTTGGCGGACAATTTCAATGACATTGGGCCGCAACAGGGGTTCGCCTCCAGTGAGACGAAAGCGGGTAAACCCTAAAGGCACAAAAACGGCTTCCAATAGGGTCAGCAGTTCGGTTTGGGTCAGCAACTCTTGCTGCAATACGTAATCGAGTTCTGCGCCCTCTGGCATACAGTATTGACAGCGAAAATTACAGCGGTCAATCAGACTAATGCGAAGATAATCAACTTTGTTAGGCATACCTCTATTGTGGGCAGAGCGAACCGAATGTCACAATCGCCAATTGATTTATGGTAATCAATTTTGCTGGGGCGATCGCGCGGGTGCTGCCACAACAGAAAATTTTAGACTTCTGCTAACCAGGCTTCGAGGGTGGCGTGGGTATCGACATCCAGCGATCGCAAGGAGAGGGTTTTTCCTAACGCCGTCGCCCGTTCTAAGCCCGCCATGAGGCTAGAAATTCCTTCGGCGGGGACGCTTTCCACCCACAGCATATCGACCACAACGGTATCGGTCGTCCATTCCAAGGCGCTTTCTAAGGCTTCTTGAAAAGTTTCGCAACTCACCCCACTCAGACAGCCATTCGGACGCAGAACGATGGTTGAAGGGCGTTCGTCCCTTTGATCGGGGGGAATAAAGGAATCTAATAGATGATTGACTAAGTACATTTTGGCGATCGCAACTCAACTTTTGGGATCGATCTTTCGTCCTTGGTGCCTGCTAAGACTCAGGACGATTTTAGACTACTACACTAACCATCTGACGCTAAAATCGGTCTGGACGCTTGAGAAAATGTCACATTGCTCTTGTGTTTTTAGTCACACTAAGAAAAAGCCTAGTTTGTCAAGGGATCTCTCACCCCCTAGTGCGGATATACCTTATCGGTTTTAACTGAGGGTGCGGCGATCGCGATCGCTAAATTCTCAGCCAAAAGCGAAAACGCTTCTGCCCTGTGTCAAACAAATATGTTACATTAACCCGAATAACCATTGCTGAGTCTAAACGAATTGTTTGTGATTGCTTGAGGTTTTTCTCGACTCATTCTTAGCGGAGTGACGACTTCGCTGCTCCCGACCTATCCGTTACCCGTTACTATCTTCCAATA
>JAAHGE010000356.1 GCA_010672635.1 Desertifilum sp. SIO1I2
CCACATCACCTCTGTCACACAGCCAACCGTTGTAATCAGTTGACTAGTACAAGTTCCAAAAAACTGAAGGACTTGTTGATGATAGCGATCGCGGCGATTATAAAAAGCAACAATTATCCCGCTATCTATCAGAATAAAAGGATAGCGAACGGTCATGATTGGCGATTATTATTTCTTTGTTGTAGATAGTTAGAGGTTTGCTGGTGGCGCATATCGCGATCTGATAAATTTGGATCGCCTTCTAATAATTCTTCAGGATATCCGCCCATTCTTTCTAGAATAGTTTGCGTTTTATTTAAACTCATAAAATGGTTGCGTAAAAGTTTTTTGACCAACTCTTGACTGGTCATTTTTTCTTGAGACAATATCTCAAGTAAGTATTTTTCCGCTTCGTTATCTAGGTTAATGATCATCATAGTACGTTAGTTAAGTTAACCTATCGGGCATAAGCCAGGGTTGTGAATGTCCCTAACGATAACGTTCATGTTTCTTGTCTTTGTTGCTTGTAATTATAACTTTCCTCATAGTCTATTGTTCCAAATAAATCTAAAATCTTCAGTTGTTGACGACGTTGAATATATTCTCGTAAAGCGTCTTCCAGCAAGAGATCGATTGTTGGACGATCGCTTAAGACAAGGGCTTCTTCAATCAACTTTTCATCAATTTGCACATTATTGATCATAGATTCTTTGCCAGAACTAGAAGATGCAACTATTTTAGCGAAGACTTTAGGCAAAAATTGCGATCGCACCAGGCACCCCTGCTTAATATCAATCTCCTGCACCATCAACGGGGAGAGGGGTAATGGTTTCCTCTTCTAGAGGGCGAATGATGGTAGGGGCGGGAGTGGTGCCAGTAGGTTGAAAAATGGCTTCTAAGGCTTGTTCTAGGGTTTCTGCCATGACGATCCGGTTTTCGTAGGCGACGATGACGCGGACTAGGGTGGGGAGGCTGTTTTGTTCGGCTTCTAAATAGAGGGGTTCAACATAGAGTAAAGAGTCTTCAATGGGAATCACTAATAAATTTCCTTGAATAGCCCGCGATCCTTGGCGGTTCCAGAGGCTAATTTGTTGAGAAATTTCTGGATCTTGATTAATGCGGGCTTCAATCTGTTCGGGGCCGTAGACTAATTGTTGTTTGGGGAATTGGTACAGCAGTAAACGCCCGTATTGTGCGCCATCGGAACGTCCCGCTAACCAGGCGATCAGGTTGTTGCGACTGGCGGGGGTGAAGGGGTGGAGGATGATAAACTCTTCTGTAGTTTCGTTGGGCAACCGCATAATCAGATAGTAGGATTCTACCTGTTGAGGTTGACCGCCGTAGATTTCCACAGGCACCCGCCATTGATCCTCGCGGTTGTAAAACACTTGAGGATCGGTCATGTGGTAAATCAGGAGTTGGTTAGATTGGATGGTGAAGAAGTCGATGGGGTAGCGAATGTGCGATCGCAATTGTGCTGGCATCTCGTCCAACGGGTGGAACATTGTGGGGAAAATAGATGCCAGGGTGCGAATAATCGGATCTCGCGGTTCGGCCACAAAGAAGCGCACGTTACCATTGTAGGCATCCACCACCACTTTTACTGAGTTGCGGATATAGTTAAAGGTTTGTTCGCCGGGATCGGAATAGGGATAGCGATCGCTAGTGGTATAGGCATCGATAATCCAATAAACGTGATTTTCGTTATCCTCTTGTTCGGGATTATCGGTTAAATCGGCATCTGCAATCACCAAATAGGGATCGCGGTCGAAGTTGAGAAAGGGCGCTAGCGTTCTCACCCGCTGTTGAATATTGCGCCGAAACAAAACGCGGGTTTCGGGGGTGAAGTTGCGAGTCAACAGAATTTGCCAATTTCTTAAATACTGGGCAAATAACACCCGCCGCCACGGGTTCCCCATCAGAACGCCGCCCGTCCCATCATAGGTGTTATAGACGTTTTCATCGCCGCTGGGATAATCTAACTCTGGTACTCGCGTTGGGGCCATCACATCGGTATTGGTGAGTTCGCCGTAGTAGATCCGGGGTTGACCGATGGGAATGCTGTTCCGGACTTGTTCGCTAGAGACTGTTAACCCCCCTTGACCGTTTTCGGGGGTATCTACGCCAATATCTCTGACGTAATATTCAGGTAAACCCGCAGGGCCTACGGTGTTGACAGGGGACATGGTAAAGCCGTAGCCGTGGGTGTAAACTAAATGCTCGTTAATCCAAGTTTGGGCTTGGTCGGGCACTTCAGCAAAATCTAATTCCCGCGCGGCTAAAATCACTTGTTGCTGTTCGGTTTCGTCCGGCGGATCGGCCAGGAAGGTGTAGCGGTCAATATCGGCGTCTTCAAAGCGATAGTACAGGCGAATTTGTTGCAACTGGCGGTTGGTTTGCAACAGGGGACGGGTATCCCAAAGGCGAATATTGCGGATCGTCAGGTCGTTTTCCTGGAGATCGGCAAAGGTCAGGGTATTATCGGGGACAAAGGTTTGGACATCAATATTATTGAGATCGAAGGCGGCGCGGGTAAATAAGATGCTGCGTTCGATGTAGGGGGTTTCTCTGGCGAGTTCGTTGGGTTGAACGATGAAGCGCTGAACGGTGGTAGGTAGGGCATAATTGGCAACAAAGGCGATCGCCACAAATAAGATTAACCCCTGAAACAGGTTAAAAATTGCGATTGGGGGAAGGAGGTTTTGGGGAAAGGGACGCTTGCGGACATCTCGAAACTGAGACACGCTACCCGATAAGGCTTCCCAGAAGAGAAACACGGAGATCGCCCCTGCAATGACGCTGAGTAAAGTCGTGGTGGGGAGTTGGACGTTAACATCGGTGTAGCTGGCCCCATAAACCACGCCCCGCGCTGAATACAGCAGTTCGTAACGCGACAGCCACAACGTAAAGCTAATGGTGGCCATTACGCAGGCGCTGAGGGCGTAGAGGTGGCGCGTCTGACCGAGGGAAAAGCCGGGAAACCGCCCGTGGCGTAGGGAATCTCCCGATAGGAGATACTGGGTTAAGATGGCGAACAGGGTGAATAGGGTTAATCCGCCTAACCAGAATTCCAACAGATGGAGAACCGGAAGGGTGAAGACATAGAAGCTGACTTCTCGCCCAAAGACGGGATCGGTATTGGCAAAGTCTGTGGGATGAAAGTATTGTAAAACCAGGTGCCAGTAGGCGGAGAGGGTAAAGCCAAACCCGATACTCAGGGCGATCGCGATCGCTTTTAAGGTAAAGTTGCAGGCTGAAGTGAGGGCGATCGCTAGTACGACAAATAAGCTGAATAAGGCGAGGTTTTCGGGAAATTGGCTAAAGTATTGAACGATAGACTCCGGACGGATGCGGGAGGGTAAGGAGTTGGGAACCACCTCTAGCACCTTCGCGGGATGCCACAGGGCGATCGCAATTTTGCCATAGTGAAAGACGATCAGCGTCACCACTAAACTAACTCCGGCGGTGGCGAACACCAACAGGCGCAGACCCATTCCGGGGAGATCGTCGGTTTTCTCAATTAAGTCGGCGATGGGGGATTTGCGATATTGCAAGAGATTGGCTAAAACCAGATTGGCAAGCAGGAACCCCCCACTAGCACACAGCGCGATCGCCCAAATAGCCCCTTGGGTAAAAATCCGCAACCCAAAAGCTTGCAAATACCCCAGTTCATTAAACCAGAGGCTTTCAGCCAGCAGGTAAGAACCCACATCAAAAATAGCCCACGCCCCGAATAGCAGGACAAAGAGTTTCCAGCCGTACTTTTTAAACCAAACTCGCATGAACTGTAGCGATTTTCGAGTTAACCTTACCCCAAAGTTTAGCAAGGTTTAGTCGGTTTCTGACACGGGCGGACAGTTACGATTTTCCCCATGTTTGCGATACCACCTCATCAACGGCGTTGCAGTAATCCCATGCAGCACAATGGAAATGAGGATAACAATACAGGTAATCCAAGTCAGTTGTTCGCCTAACCTAGGAGATAAATCTTGACCGAGGGCATAACCGAGATAATACAACGAACCCACGCCGCGAATGCCAAACCATCCCATTAACCAGCGGGTACTCGGTTGCGAACAATCATGACCTAGGGTACTTAGCCAGGCTCCCAAGGGGCGGATCGCCAATAGCAAAAATCCGGTCACAATCAACGCTTGTCCGCCAAAATGGAGAATTGGGTTAACGCGCAGTAGGGTACCCAATAAAAGAATCGTGCCAATTTCTAACAGTTTTTCTAAGCGTTCGATAAATTCTAGTTGATGCAAGCGTTTGGTTTGTTCGTGGTAGTAACCGGCTTGAACGGTGACGCCTGCTACAAAGACTGCGAGGAAGCCATAGCCGTTGATGATTTCGGTCAAAGAATAGGTTAATAAAAGAATGCTCAGGGCGATAAAATCTTCCATGATTTCGTCCACAGGTCGCTGGTTTTGCAAGCGTTGTTCGATCCAAACAACCGCTTTAGCGACAGCGAACCCCATCGCGACACCCGCGCCAATAGCCCAAAATAGATCGATGGCGACCCATTGACGAAACCATTCCGACCAAGCCGGGTTTTCAATCAGGTGCAGCCCAAAGTAGACAAAGGGAAAGGCTAAAGCATCGTTGAGACCGCTTTCGGAGGTCAGACCAAAGCGCAATTCATCCCGGTCTTCGACATGGGCAAGTTGGACTTCTGAGGCGAGTACGGGGTCAGTTGGGGCTAAAATTGCCCCTAAGAGGATGCTGGCTCCCCAATCTAAGCCTACCAGCCAATGACTAACGGCGGCGATCGCGATAATGCATAGCGGCATTAAAAACCCAATTAAGCGGGCGGTAATTTGCCAGGCCCAAGGCTTGAACGGGCGGTTCATCTTGAGACCGCAACTGAATACAGAGATAATCACCACCAACTCGGTAATGCGTTCGATCAACTCTGCACTGGGAGTCAGGCTAATCAGTCCGGTTCCATAAGGTCCCAGGAAAACCCCCACGCACAGATAAATAAGGGCATAAGAAAGTGGAAGTCGGGAGATCCAACCCGACCCTAACGTCACCGTTAATAAAAGTAAGCCAATAACCAGTAAGTCAAGGATGTAGATATCTACCATAAAAGCCTAGGCTGCAATTGTCCCCGGTTTGAGCTTAGTGCGATCGCCCCGATAAATCCATCCACTTCCAGCTAGAGGTTTCCGCTTTTCTCCCGGCAATTTGGCAGCGCCTATCTCCAGAGAGATGGCGATCGATCCCGCGATTTCATCTTTTTAATCAGAAATTAACTTAAAGATAACCTAGTCACAATATAATTTGTCAGCTAAATTTTAAAAAACAATTCTTTTTTTCTAGCTCAAGATAAAGTTTTATTTAAACCAGTAGCGAGAGAATTCTAACTTTACCTACTGAAAAAGGAAGGGTCTAGGATTGGCTATTAGCTATCAAATTGTAGTAGAAAAACATGGGGGTAAGTTGTCCTGAGTCAAGCAAACAACTCGCGGCGCTATCTGCGGGAGAATACCGCAGACCTAATTGATTTCTTTTACCCAACCTCCTTCCTAGCCGCGTAGGTTGGGTTGAGGAACGAAACCCAACAGCAGCCAGCTTTAAATATTGGGTAAAGTACCCGCTATAATTCTCATCAAAATTGATTC
>JAAHGE010000357.1 GCA_010672635.1 Desertifilum sp. SIO1I2
ACCTCCCCCACCGCCCCACCCGTTTGTGTCGGCTTATTGCAATCAAACCTAATCCCTTTTAGGGATTGAAACCTGGCACCCACGCAACTTATGGGAACTGCACCTATTGCAATCAAACCTAATCCCTATTAGGGATTGAAACGTAGCTCAAGCTGATATAGGCAGCTTGGCGGTTCGGTTAAAATTACTCCTAATCCCTATTAGGGATTGAAACCACATTTATTTAACCTTCTAACAGATAGGACATTCTGTTAAAATTACTCCTAATCCCTATTAGGGATTGAAACCGCCTTTTAGATAAGGTGCATATTCATTTTTTTCGTTAAAATTACTCCTAATCCCTATTAGGGATTGAAACATCATCTTGAGATAAGCATCAGATGA
Organism: Desertifilum sp. SIO1I2; assembly: GCA_010672635.1. Lineage (GTDB taxonomy): Bacteria > Cyanobacteriota > Cyanobacteriia > Cyanobacteriales > Desertifilaceae > Desertifilum. Next base: position 385 of record JAAHGE010000357.1, read on the forward strand.
AAAATAAAGAGTTAAAATTACTCCTAATCCCTATTAGGGATTGAAACGCAACTTTAAATAATTTGCTGACGACTGGTACAGGTTAAAATTACTCCTAATCCCTATTAGGGATTGAAACAATGCAGTGTTAATAACGACATCCACACTGGGATCGTTAAAATTACTCCTAATCCCTATTAGGGCCTGAAAGGCGGCATTTTAGCAAACTCAGCCTTATCCTGTAGTATCCCTTGCTAGTGTAGATTGAGTCGATCCTTGCCAAACCCAATCAAAACCTAGCTGCTGTTGGGTTTCGTGCCTCAACCTAACCTGCGCGAAAGAGCATAAGTGTCACTCAACTAGCATCGCGGTTTAGCGCTGCCAAAATTGCACTTTGACTCGCCTGCTGATAGATAGATTGCAGGTATTCCATCACAGGCGTTGGATTTGCTGGCGTTCCGGCATCGCTAGGCAGCGAAATCGGGCCTAAAACATCTAAAATGGTCTCGCTACTGGGGGGAGGCGCGATGACGACGAGAGACGAGTCTAACTGCGCCTCGTATTGCCAAAACCGATTTAAATCAAGCGGTGGAGAAACAGGAGACGCCGGGGTGGGTTGAGTTTCACCCTCAGCATTTTCTTCCGCCATCCCGCGCAATTGGCGCAAAGCACTGGTAATCTGTTCTTTAGTGCGTCCCCGTAACTGAAATAACACAAACGGATCGTCACCAAAGCGATCGGCTAGTAAATAATAGACTGCCCCAATATGCTTGCAAGGATTCGCCTTATCGGGACAACTACAGCGCGAATGGACTTCATCTAGCTTAAAGGGAAATAAACTTAAACCGCTAGCGGTAAAGACTTCTTCAATATTACCCGGCATTTCTCCAGCTAATAGTTTTGCCGCAAAAATTGCCCGCTGCGACATGGTTTCAGTCACATATTGCCAATCTTCATCGGTAAAAGTATCTAACCAAATCGAAAGTTCGTAAGGTTCTGGTTCAGTTCCTTGAACCTTCGCCAAGACTTTTCCTTCTTTAAATTCAATGCTTAAAACATTCCCTTGGCGGGCATAATTTCTTGCCCTTTCTAGGCGTTTTTTGAATCGATATTTGTCAAGTAGTTCTAACCAGCGTTCTACCCACCATTCGCGGTTGTTCAGTTGTTCGGAGGCGTGAGTCATAGTTTATCGCTTAGGAATTGACATCGCTATCTTCATCAATGATGGCGTTACGATCCAGAACCAGTAAAGTTCTGAGTTGGTCGGTATCCAGTTTGGTTAGCCAATCTTCACCCGTTCCGACCACTTGTTCGGCAAGGAATTTCTTGTTTTCAATTAAATCGTGAATCTTCTCTTCCAAGGTTCCCGTAGAAACAAATTTATGAACTTGAACATTGCGCGTTTGTCCAATCCGAAAAACGCGATCTGTCGCTTGATTTTCTACGGCAGGATTCCACCATCGATCGTAATGGAAAACATGATTGGCGCGGGTTAGATTTAATCCTACTCCTCCCGCTTTTAACGAGAGAATAAAAATTTTGGGGGCTTGCGGATCGTGTTGGAAACGATCGATCATTTCCTCCCGTTGCGCCTTGCGAGTTCCCCCATATAAGAAGAAGACTTCGCGGTTAAAGTGCTGTTCTAAATGCGGCTTTAAAAGCTTGCCCCATTCGGCAAATTGGGTAAAGATTAAAGCGCGGTCATTTTCGGCTAAGGCTTCTTCTAACATTTCTGCCAAACGCAGAAGTTTGCCCGATTGTTGGGGATGGTTAATTTTAGCTTTCTTGAGGAAATGGGCGGGATGGTTGCAAATTTGTTTGAGCTTGGTAAGCAATGCTAGAATCTGTCCGTGGCGCTGGATGCCTTGGGCTTCTTCAATTTCAGTTAGGGAAGCTTCCACGGTTTGTTGATAGAGTTCAGCTTGTTCGGCAGATAACCCACAGAAGACTGTATTTTCCTGTTTTTCCGGTAAGTCTTGGATGATACTGCGATCGCTCTTTAGTCGCCGTAAGATAAACGGTTGTACCAGCGATCGCAAACTCTGCAACGAATCGGTATCGCCATATTTCTCAATCGGTATCGCAAACCGTCGCTGGAAAAATTGACGATTTCCCAGATATCCTGGATTCAAGAAATCCATAATCGACCATAACTCCTGCAAGCGGTTCTCTACCGGAGTACCCGTCAGCGCTATCTTAAATGTCGCTTCCAAACTCTTCACCGCCTTAGACTGCTTGGCTTCCGGGTTCTTAATATTCTGCGCCTCATCTAAGACAACCCCTTGCCATTCCACGCTTTCCAACTCCTTCGCATCCCGGTAGACTAAGGCATAGCTGGTAATGACCAGATTGTAATGATTCGCCGCCTTCGCAAACGCCTTCCCCTTGGCGCGGCTATCCCCGTGATGAATTAACGTCTTTAGGTGAGGTGCAAACTTTTTCACCTCTCGTTCCCAGTTTCCCACCACCGAAGTCGGACAAACCACCAGCGTTGGCTTCTCTAAACCCCCTTCTTCCTGCAAATGGCACAAAAACGCCAATAACTGCGGCGTCTTCCCCATCCCCATATCATCGGCTAAACAAGCCCCTAACCCCCACCGTTCCAAGAAAGCCAGCCAACCTGCACCCAAGGCTTGATAGGGGCGTAACGTTCCGTGGAAAGATTCAGGAGTGGCGATCGCCTCTATCGATCGATTATCCGTCAAATTCGTCAACAGCGCTTGCAAGGCCCCAGACGCTTCAAACTCCACCACGGGTAATTTCTGAATCATCTGATGGTCGCCCGTACTCATCCGCAGGGCATCCTCTAAACTCAGATTGGGCCGATCCTTACGACTAGAGAAAAACTCCTGCGCCGCCTTCACATCCTGGGGACGCAACTCCACCCACTCGCCATTAATCTCCACCAACGGCGAATTGAGTTTAGCTAACCGATCGAATTGTGCCTTAGTGAGGCGCTGTCCGCCAATAGTCAATTCCCACTTAAAATTCAGCAGGCTTTGCAAACCTATGCGTTCAGTTTTCTTGAGTTTCGGCGTTTCGGCGCGAATACTCAACCCCAAACGATTGGCAAACCCTTCCCGATTCGCCAAAGAGGGCGGTAAGATTACCCCTAAACCACTATCCTCAAACCGCCAAGTCTCCGTTTTGATAAACTCGTAGGCTTGCAAAGGATGCAACCGACAAAATAACGGTCGAGCTTGTTCTAAACTTTGTTCAATGGGCGGATATAGGCGCGAGGCTAACCCCAACCCGCTTAAAAAAGTTTCCTGGGGTTGTTCCACCGTGCGCCCTTGGTAAACCAACCGTTCGACAGGATTCCCCCAAATCGTCATGGCATCGACTAAGAATTCTGGATCGTCTGCGGCCTGCAAACAGTATTCCAGCATCCATTCTGCTTGATTTCCCGTTGGGGGATGCAACTTAAACCCCACCCGAAAATGCTGCTGTCCCTTCAGTTGCGGCGCAATCGGGGCAATCCAAGCGTTGAGAGCTGTTTCTAAACGTTTGACCTCAGAATTGAGTTGAAGTTGATTTTCGCGGGCGACAAGCGCTTCTAGCCAGGGCTGAACGGATGTTTCACCCTTGGGAGAAGATAGGGGAGAGGCGATCGCCCTTAGCCTTGCATCCAGCGTCGCTTGCAGAAAATCCAACAGCAACGCCTGGGGTTCTGCGGGTAACTCCACCGCTAGAAATTCTCCCTCAGATTTGCCTACACAGCGACAAATACCCGGCATCGCTTCGGTAAACTTAAGCAAGCGCAACCGATCCACAGAACTATCCAACAGCGGTTGCCACAGCGCCTCCAATCCCTCAGATTGTTGCTCTAGAATCGGTAAAAACTTACCCCGCGCCTGCAAATCCAAACTCCAGCGCGCCACATGTCCCCAAAAGCGCAAATCTTCCCCAAACCCCATTTCACCAGAACTCAGGGTTCCCAAGGGTAAAGCTTGCAGAAACGCCAAAGCCGCCGCCGCTTCCAAACACCATCCTTCCACTAGCCAAGGATAAATGACAGCCGTCTCTGCTTGTTCCCCCTCCGAATGTTGGGGAATGGGAACCCCTGCCTCTAAAACGGTTGGCAAGGCAATTTTTACCGTTTCTTGTCGATCTTGGGTTAGAATCCCCTGGGGAAGCACCCCTCGTTCCTGTAAATCGGTTAAAAATTGCTTAAATTCTGCTGTCCCCATACTCAAGGGATGGGTGACGATGGACGGTATTCCCGGCATCGCTTCTGGGGAAACCCTTCGCCAGGTTTCCCCCCACAGGATGAAACGCCCCTGATTTTGCCAACTCCCGTGTAAAATCGCCATGCAAAAATCCTAAGAAATCGTTAACAATGCGCGGTTAACGGCTGACTCTCTCCACCCGTTATCCCCGTTTTTGCCAAGCGTCCCAATTTCCTGAAAGCTGAGTGAAAATTCTCGTCAGGCTTATCTTTTGAGCAGTTCAGTCTGTCCTAATACAGCGGTAGGGCTAGTGAGGCTTGCGGTCGGATAGTCCTTGCTGACGGGGAAACGCTTCAGCGCTAGAGATCCATAAAATTGCCACCTTATCGCCATATTGTACATCGGGCAGTTTATTCTGTGCGGGGAAAGTTGAGGCCTTACCGGACTCTACCCTGACTCATCAGCAGTAATGCTACGATTGCCACAGAGAAGAAAAAGAGAAGCGCAAAAAAAGGTTTAGTGTTGCATGGGAGAAATTGATAAGTCAATATCTTTTAATGGACGAGATATTCGACTCAAAGTAGGATTATTAGCACCCCAAGCCGGAGGCTGCGTCCTAATTCAGTCTGGAGATACGGCTGTTTTAGTGACCGCAACCCGTGCAGAAGCTAGAGAAGGAATTGATTTCCTGCCATTATTAGTTGATTACGAAGAAAGACTGTACGCCGCAGGTCGCATTCCGGGCGGATTTTTACGCAGAGAAGGGCGTCCGCCAGAAAAAGCGATTTTAACCAGTCGTTTAATTGACCGCCCGCTGCGTCCGTTGTTTCCGGGTTGGTTGCGCGATGATATTCAAGTTGTGGCAACCACCCTATCGATGGACGAACAGGTTCCCCCGGATATTTTAGCGGTGACAGGGGCATCCTTAGCGGTATTGCTGGCCAAAATTCCCTTCCACGGCCCGATGGCGGCGGTTCGGGTCGGTCTAGTCGGCGATGATTTTATTATTAATCCCACCTATCACGAAATTGAACAAGGCGACTTAGATTTAGA
>JAAHGE010000358.1 GCA_010672635.1 Desertifilum sp. SIO1I2
TCGATCGAGTCGCTCGAGGCCCGGCAGATGATGAGCGTCAACTCGCCATCGGACCAGCCGCTGGACGTGCTGGGCCTGCCGCTGGCCGTCGTTGAACCCGCGATCGCGGGTTTTATTGATTTAAAGGCTAAATCCTTTGTAATGTGCAGGGGATGAAAGACAATTGACAGAAGAGACTGGATACATAGATCGCATGAAAATATTATTTGTTGCAGCCGAAGCTGCACCCATTGCAAAAGTTGGCGGTATGGGTGATGTCGTGGGTGCATTGCCTAAAGTCTTGCGGAAGATGGGTCATGACGTTCGCATCTTCATGCCGTACTATGGCTTTTTACCCGATAAAATGGATATCCCACCCGAACCCATTTGGTGGGGGGATGCCATGTTTGAACGCTTCGCGGTGTACGAAGCCACCCTACCGGGAACCGATGTCCCTCTATACTTGTTTGGTCATCTTTCTTTTTCCGGTCGCAATATTTATGCCGGAAGTGATGAAGACTGGCGGTTTACCCTATTTGCTAATGGTGCAGCCGAGTTTGCTTGGAACTACTGGAAACCGGATGTTATCCATTGTCATGACTGGCATACGGGGATGATTCCCGTTTGGATGCACCAGTCGCCAGATATTAGCACGGTATTTACAATTCACAACCTAGCTTATCAAGGCCCTTGGCGCTGGCGTTTAGAGCAAATGACCTGGTGTCCTTGGTATATGCAAGGTCACAATACAATGGCGGCGGCGGTTCAGTATGCCGATAAGGTGACAACGGTTTCTCCCACCTATGCCGAGCAAATTAAAACGGCAGAATATGGAGAAGAACTAGAAGGCTTGCTCTCGTTTATTAGCGGTCGAACGGTTGGGATTATTAACGGGATCGATACGGAGAGTTATAATCCGGCAACGGATAAGTATATCCCTCAGCAGTTTAGCTCCAAGCAAACTAGCGATCGCATCAAAAATAAAGTCGCCCTACAAGAAGAAGTCGGTCTAGAAGTCAACCGCAATATTTTCTTAGTGGGGATGGTGACGCGGTTGGTAGAGCAAAAAGGGATTGACTTGACCATGCAAGTCCTCGATCGCTTTTTAGCCTATACCGATTCTCAGTTTATTTTATTGGGAACAGGCGATCGCCATTACGAAACCCAAATGTGGCAGCTAGCCTCTCGCTACCGGGGACGAATGTCGGTGCAACTGCTGTACAATGATGCCCTATCTCGCCGGATTTATGCGGGTTGCGATGCGTTCTTAATGCCTTCGCGCTTTGAACCTTGCGGCATTAGCCAAATGCTAGCCATGCGTTATGGTTGCGTTCCCATTGTTCGGCGCACGGGCGGTTTAGTCGATACGGTATCGCACAACGATCCAAGCAAGCAACTGGGAACGGGTTATTGTTTTGACCGCTACGAAGCCTTAGACTTGTACACCTGCATGGTAAGAGCCTCTGAAGCGTTCCGCTTTAAGTCTGATTGGCAAAACCTGCAACAACGGGGAATGCAGCAAGACTTTAGCTGGGAGTTAAGCGCCAAAGAATACATCAAAGTCTATCGCGAAATTAAAGGTCTACCCCCAGAAGAACCCCAATCTTCTGAAGAACTGGCAAGCGTTTCTTGATCGCTAGCGATTGTTTTTAAAGGTGGGTTTAGCTGAACGGTTCGGCTAAACCCATTCTGTTTTAGTATTTTTGGGCGTTTTGAATGGCTTGAATATATAACCCCGGATCTTCAGCCACCCACCCCAACGGCGAATTGTAGCGGACTTCAAAATGTAAGTGAGGTTCCGATAAGGCGCGAGTTCCCGTAGTTCCTACTGTACCCAAGCGATCGCCCTGTTGCACCTGTTGCCCTGCTGTCACCGAGAGGGTTTCTAAATGAGCATAACGCGATTGACGACCCCCAGCGTGATTAATCACCACCAGATTGCCATAGGCCCCGCGATCGCCTGCAAACGCCACTGTCCCTTCACCGACGGCTAAAACGGGCGTTCCGGTTGCTGCTTGTAACGCGACACCACTATTAAACGAAACCTGCGAATTCAAGGGGTTGACTTGCCAACCATACCCCCGTACCACTTCTACTACCTGCGGTAAGGGATAGCCCGATAGCTGAGTCAGCACCTGGGGAGCCGGACGACCCGGAGACCAATTCACCCCCGGTACAAAGGCAACCCTCAGCTTTGTTTGACAGCCATTCACCTCATAAAGCACATCAGGACGCACGTTATAGGCTTCTGCATTCTCTTGTAACGTTTGTCCTGCCGGGACTTGAACCCGGATGCCATTATAGGGGGGAATTTCCAGTTCTGCGCCGACAGGAGCTGTTCCCCCTTGCAAAACGGGATTCATCCCCATTAGGGTTGCTGGCATTAAATTATGTTGTTCCGCAATGCTTCCAATGGTTTCTCCCGCAGCCACCCGATGGCGAGTGAGACGAGAGAGGGCGGGTTGTTGCGGACAGGTCGCGTTTTCTGAGGGTTGAGCGATTTCCGCAGGGATCGCTTCGCGAATCGCGCTTAAGGGAGATACCAGACTCCCTAATAGAGCGATCGCGCCCATTAGCCAGTGGATTTTGATTGTGACTAGCATTTGACAACAATTAACCTTTGGCTTTCGATTTACCTTCTTTTCGCAGTTTCTCTTTTTCTTTTTGTTTAGCGCGTTTGGCTTCTGCTTTAGCTGCTTTATCAGCCGCGATCGCAGCCAGTTTCACCTCTTCTTTTTCCTCTTCGAGCTTATCGAGATAGTAAGAGTAGCCGCCGAGGTAAACGCGGAACTCGCCATCTCGAATTTCTATAATTTTGTTGGCCACTTGAGAAATAAAGTAGCGGTCGTGAGAAACGAGAATCGCAGTTCCATCATAGTGCTGTAGCGCCTCCTCTAACATCTCTTTGGCTGGAATATCCAAATGATTAGTCGGCTCATCCAGAATCAGCAAATTCGCCGGCTGTAAGAGCATTTTCGCCAAAGCCAGCCGTGCTTTTTCTCCACCGCTGAGCGCCTTAACTTGCTTAAACACCATATCGCCGCTAAACAAAAATCGACCTAAAAGCGTGCGGACTTCTTCATTTTTCCAGTCGGGAACCTCATCATGAATGGTCTGCATGACCGTCTTTTCTAAATCCAATGCTTCGGCTTGGTTTTGTTCAAAATAACTAGGAATCACATTATGTTTCCCTAATTCGACGGTTCCCTCTGTGGGTTGTTCCATACCTGTCATCAGGCGCAGGAGGGTCGATTTACCGCAACCATTCGGGCCGAGAAAGGCAATGCGATCGCCTCTTTCAATCAGCAATTCGGCTCCTAAAAACAGGATCTTCTCATCATAGGTATGGGTCAAATCCTTAATCATCACCACTTCCCGCCCGCTGCGAGGCGCAGGGAGAAATCGAAAATGCAGGCTTTTTAAATCTCCTTCCGGCATTTCGATTCGCTCAATTTTTTCGAGTTGTTTTTCTCGGCTTTTGGCTTGGGTGCTGCGGGTAGCGCTAGCCCGGAATCGATCGACAAACACCTGCTGGCGTTCGAGTTCCTTCTGTTGGCGTTCGTATGCGGTCATTTGGGCTTCCCGATTTTCCGCCTTTTGTTGCAGGTAAGCCGAGTAATTGCCTAGGTAAGTTGTGGATACGCCGCGCTCAGTTTCAACGATTTGCGTGCAGAGGCGGTCTAAAAATTCCCGGTCATGTGACACAATCACCATTGGGATAGTTAAACTCTTAAGATAGTTCTCTAACCATTCAATGGTTTCTAGGTCGAGGTGGTTGGTAGGTTCGTCTAGCAGTAACAGATCCGGCGACTGAAGCAGGATTTTCCCAAGCTGCATCCGCATTTGCCAGCCACCACTAAAAGCGCTCACTAGGCGATCGCTATCTTCTCGATCGAATCCCATTTCTGGTAACATCTTCTCAATTTGAGCCTCTAGGCCGTAACCATCCAAGGCTTCAAACTGACGTTGGAACTTATCAAGCTGATGAATCAGACGATCGAGTTCCTCTGGGCTAGCCGACTCCATCTGTCGCTGCACCCGCATCAGTTCGTGCTGAACGTGGTTGGCTTGTTGAAATACTTTCCAGAACTCCTCACGCACTGTACAACTCGGATCGACATCAAACTCTTGAGTCAAGTAAGCCATGTGCAAACTCGCAGGTCGAATCATCTCGCCACTGGTGGGTTCTACTTCCCCTGCGATAATTTTCAGTTGGGTCGATTTCCCGGCCCCATTGACCCCTACCAAACCGACGCGATCGCCCGGTTTGACCTCCCAGTTAATATCTTTTAGGACTTCACCGGTTGAGTATGTTTTACTGATGTGTTCGAGTCGCAGCATGAGGTTCTCCAAGTGCTTTGCTGAGGTGAGGATACCAGGCGTTACAATTGCGCCAGCAAACCGCCAGCCGACGGTTGCCATTGGTTTACTCGCCGGTCTCATAGAGCAATTCTCGGAGAGATCCAAGAGCGAGTTTCGCACCGAGTCAGACTCGGAGACATTGGATCGCTCCGCGAATGCTATCGCCTGCGGTCATCGATCTGCGGTCATGGCTTCGTCAAGGTTTTGCTAGCGCAAATTGCCCGAACTTGGAGCGCTGGTTTCCAGTTCGTTGCAATAAATCTTAATTATAAAGCTTGGGTTCCTCACCCTGTTGCGATTTTGGCGGAGCGCTAAAGCAAATCGCTCAATTTCTAAAAACTTCATCCAAAATCGGTAGTCTTACGAAATTTTTAGCCAACTGGGTGCCTTTTACAACAGGGGCAATGTAAACTAATGTAACGAATATCCGAAATTAATGCTTCGATCTTTGAAGCGTTAGATTTGGGTTCGTAGCTTGACTTGACCAAAGTTGATGTAATTTTTCAATTAATTTACAACTGTCTTGACGCGCCTCAAACTGATTTAATCAGGAGCTTACCTATGATCAAAATTTGTTTATACCTCAAAGAAGATCCTGATAGCAGGTCAACGAAAAAAATCTTAGAATGCAGTAGAGTTCCCGCAATGGGTGAATTTATAGATTTTGAATATAACCTCTATAGAGTGTTTTTAGTTTGCCATCAACCCTACAATAACGGCTATGAGGCATCAGTTGCGGCCCTCAAAACCAGTTGGGATTCTTGCGAAAGTTTATTACATAGCCAAGAGAAAACTTGCCAGACTCATTAAATGAATGCTTGGGTGATTTACCTAATCTGATAAACCCGATTCCCCTTAGTTCTAAAACTAGGGGTTTTTGTCCTTTGGAAAATCTCAAACTTCCAGCATCCAACCGATGAGAAACCGCAGCGAATCCTCCAGCTTGCTGAGTGCGTAACCGTACATCAACCCGCATTCGCGTGACATCCTCCCACACCAAATTGGAGATTATGGTGTGGGCTTCCCAACATCGCTGCTGGGCATTCCTAGTTCTTCCCTTACGGGGTTTCGCCTCTGGGCCGCGTGGACATGTGGGCGGCAAGCCTGGGGCAGACGACGGTTTCCGCCGTGCTCTGCCTCGCGCTCGCGCTGCTCCTGGAAGGGCAGGCGCCGCGCAGTGCCAGCTGGTTCACCCTGTCGGGCCTGCTGTGGTCCATGTTGGTCGTCGGCATCGGC
>JAAHGE010000359.1 GCA_010672635.1 Desertifilum sp. SIO1I2
CTGCCCTCGCGAGTGAGAACAGCCTCAGTTTGTCCTAATCTTTAATAAAGTTTTAGACGGGTTGAACCACTTTGTAGGGTTTAGTGAGTTTATCGAGTTGCTGAATTAACAAGCTGAGGAATAGGCCGACATCGGTGACAACGCCGACGGATTCCACCGAACCGCGATCGCTCAATTTGGTCACAACGGCCGGGTTGATATCTACACAGACCATTTTGACACCTGCAGGGGTCATATTTCCGACGCCGATAGAGTGCAGCATGGAAGAGAGCATCAGAATCATATCAGCCCCTTCTAGCAGTCGGGCGTATTCCTGTTGCGCCTTAATTAAGTCCATTTCGGTATCGGGTAGGGGCCCATCGTCGCGGATGGAACCGGCTAGACAGAAAGGAACGTTATTTTTAACGCATTCGTACATAACGCCGCGTGTCAGCACCCCTTGTTCTACGGCTTTGGCGATGCTACCGTAACGGCGAATCAGGTTAATGATTTTGAGGTGGTGGCGATGTCCGCCGCGTACTGGGGTTCCGCGTTTCATGTCTACGCCGAGGGAGGTTCCCATCATGGATTGTTCCATGTCGTGAACGGCGATCGCATTTCCTCCCAGTAGCGCTTGCACGTAGCCTTCGCGGATCAGGTGGGAGAGGTGTTCGCCGCCGCCCGTGTGAATGACCACAGGGCCGGCCGTCACAACAACCTTACCGCCTTGGTCGCGGATTTGCCGCAATTCCCAAGCAATTTGTTCGACGACTAATTCTACCCGACGTTCGCTAGAAACACCCGCCCCCATGAAGCTGAATTCTTGGGCGTTGCGCTGTTCTCGCGATTCGGCCTTGCGAACGGTGCGAATCCCTTGGACGCCGACAATCACCTGTTCGCCCGCTTTTAAGTCGCGCAGCAGCTTGCAGTAGGCGGTAATTTCCCCTTCCATTTGAGAGACAACTATCGCCCCATCCATGCGTTGCTTTTGCACGGGAACCCACTGACAGTTGATGCGGACTTCGGTGGGATAGATGGTGGTGACATAAAAGTCATCGGGCGCTACCCCATCTTGCGTTACGGTTTGCAGGTTGGTGTCGCAGACTTCTTGGGGTGGCGCAACGGCCCCTAAGTCAATCAACTGGGACATGATTTCTTCCATCACATCCTGGGAAGGGGCGGAAATTTTAATCTCGGTGGTGGAGGTACTTTGACGCTGTTCGCCGAGTTGGAAGTTAAGGACTTTGAAGCTACCGCCGTTTTCAATCACTAAGTCTAAGGCCCGGTTTAGTAAGCCAGAATCCAATAGATGACCTTTCATCTGGATGGTACGGCTTTCAATTTGGGTAGTGGCGTGCAGTTCTGGGCGGATGGGTTCGGTGACGCGCAAGGTTAAGCACTTGGATGCGCCTCCGGCTTTGAGGAATTCGGTTAAGGGGGTTTCGATAACGGTAAAGCCGAGTTCGCCGAGTTGTGCTTTTAGGTCGCTGCTGGCTTTGTTGAGGACGATGGTTTGGTTAACGTTAACGGCATTACAAGCAAAGTTAACCGCATCGGGTTCGGCGATCGCAATCCGTTTTTCGGCGGGAACCCGCATTTCAATTAAGCGGTTGGAGTAGGCATCGAAGGCCGGAGGATAGTACAGTAAGTAGCCGCCTGTGAGGGGACAGAAGCAGGTGTCGAGGTGATAAAAACGTTCGTCGATGAGTCTTAAGGACAGAACTTCAATATCTAACCATTTGGCAATGTAGGGGTGGGAGTCGAGTTCTGAACGGAAACCATAGGCCGCCCACAACCAACGTCCTTCCCGGTCTAATAAGGCGTCGCCTGCCCCTTCAAAGGGAAGATCGCGCGGGAGTTCGTGAACGGTGTACCCTTGGGATTCAAACCAGGCTTTAAAGTAGGGTTCTTCGCCTTGGCGTTCGGGGTGATAAAAACAACTCAGAACGACGTTATCCCCTAATACTAAACCCGCGTTGGCTGTAAACACCATGTCGGGCCAACCTTGGGCCGGTTCGACCAAATCGACGATCGCAATGTCTTTGAGAATATGGTAAAGCTTTTGCCACTGCTCGACGGCGCGATCGCGCGAGGATTTGTGGACGTTTCCCTCCATCCACGGATTAATCACATAATCCACGTCGTAGTGGTCGGGAGGACACATGAGAAAGCGAATAGTTTCAGTCATATTCTAAGTTAATTGCAGATGGGGTAGACGCCTACGGACGCGCGACTGGCAGTGGTAGGGGTTGGGGGACTTTGAAATTGACAGCCTGAAGGTCAATTTGTTACCAATGCTACCTTTTGTCCTCTCGTTGAGAACAAAATTAAGACCAATTTTTTATCTTATCATTTTAGGGTCAACTTCCCTGAAAACGTCAAGATTTCATCACATTTTTGACGCTACAAATAATTAGAATTCACCAAAGCTGAATTCGCCTAAAAATTAACCTTTTTCGAGCATAGAGTCGGCGAAAAAGCATTTTATCTTTGGTTTAGACAACATCCTCTCTTTAGGGGATGTCAACTGAGGCGCATTTAGGGTTGGATCGAAACTGTTGCTTGGAGATTAATGATGCCACTCGGAATGCTGGTTGATGGGGAATGGGATACGGAATGGAAAGAAAGGGATGATTCTGGCAAGTTTAACCGAATGCCGACCCAATTTCGCGATCGCGTCACCGCCGATGGTTCTAGTGGCTTTCAGGCAGAACCCGGACGCTATCACCTGTATGTGAGTTTAGCGTGTCCGTGGGCGCATCGCACTTTGATTGTGCGCCAGATTAAGGGACTTGATGAGATAATTTCTCTATCCATCGTCGATCCGGAGATGGGAGATGATGGCTGGCACTTTTCCGACGGCCCAGGATGTATCCCAGATAACATTAATGGCGCACAGTATCTCAGAGAAGTATATGTGAAGGCGTGCGATCGCTATACGGGTCGCGTCACGGTTCCGGTTCTGTGGGATAAACAAAAGGGAACCATCGTCAATAATGAATCTCGCGAAGTCATTCGGATGTTCAATACTCAGTTTGGAGAGTACGCTAAATCTGAGGTTGACCTGTTTCCCGAAGGACTGCAAGACAAAGTAGAAGAAACCATTGATGCGATTTACCAACCGATTAATAATGGCGTCTATCGATCGGGTTTTGCCTCTACCCAAGAAGCGTATAACGAAGCTGTAACTGAGTTATTCGCCAATTTAGACCGCTGGGAAAGCGTGTTAGCCAAACAGCGCTATTTGTGTGGCAATCAACTTACGGAAGCAGATATTTGTATGTTTACCACGCTATTGCGCTTTGATGCTGTTTATCACGGACATTTTAAGTGCAATATTCGCCGGATTGTCGATTATCCCAACCTCTGGAATTACCTTAAAGATATCTACCAGTTTCCCGGCGTGGCTGAAACGTGCAATCTCGATCACATCAAGCGCCACTATTACAAGAGCCACACCCACATTAACCCAACGCGCATTGTCCCCAAAGGCCCTGACATCGATTTTAACGAACCGCACGATCGGGATCGATTTTAGGGATAAACAGAAGTTAATCTTTAGCCCCTATTTATTAAGATAGCCTATATATCTAGGCTAGATGTATTCGTGCATTGGATAATAGTATGCAAGGGGGTCAAAATAGCAATGAATCAGTTAACAGGATTTTTATATGCACGCCCATCATTGTTTGAAGGTGTTGCTCGCCTGATTGACTTTGGTAATACGCTTCAGGTTTACAATTCTTCTCTTAGTCCTGAGCAAGCTGATTTTCTTGCTTTAGCATCCGACTGGTACGTAGTTGGAGAGGATATTAAGGAAGCAATGAATCAGTATCATTATGTGCGATTGCAAGCTACAAATGACTTGTTACGTGAAGCACATGAAGCCATAATGGCTGGAATAGAAGAGTAGTACAATTATACTTGACGAAATTTGATGCAGGACAGGGATTCTATTGCTAACGACGAACAAGAGGCTAATTCTGATTTAAGTTTAGCGGAGACCTCATCCGAAGTAGATTCTGGTGAGGTTTCTGTGCCATCTCGGCAGCAACCTAGATCGCCAAGAGAAGGTAAACTTTACGGTATTACCAGAGCCTTCTCTGGTCCACTTCCCTCACCAGAAATTCTGAAAGCCTACGATCTTGTTGAACCTGGTTTGGCTAGAAAAATTGTTGATTTAGCCGAAAAACAAGCAGAGCATCGTATGAGTTTAGAAAAAGCTGTTGTGTTAGGAGATGGACGACGCTCTTGGGCTGGTTTGATTTTGGGATTTATTATTAGTTGTTTGTTCTTAGTTAGTAGTGCCTACATTATTATTCAGGGACACGATCTTGCAGGGGGTTTGCTTGCAGGTGGTGGACTGGTTTCTTTGGTAAGTGTATTCGTATACGGTACGAATGCACGCGCACAAGAACGTTCAGAAAAGCGAAAAGCATTGCTTGATGCTGAGCTAGATCGTGACTAACTATAACTAATTATTCTTGAGCCAATGTTTCTTTCTACGTAAGTCAATGTTTTACTATTGGAGGTTATAAGGAGCGATGTTTTAATTCTTGATTTTTGTAGTATCGTTAGGCTAACCACCGAAAAGCCCGATTAAGTTCGGCGGTGCCATTGTTCTCATACCAGCGACCGTGAGCTACAATCACTTTTTGAGGATTCCAGGCTAACATTTGTTGGAAACATTGACGGGCTTGTTCTTGATTTCCCCAAAAGGTGAATTGTAAATCGCGAGGCGTTTTGCCATCGGGATCGACATTTCCACCGATAGCCAGCATCCAGCGGTAATACCAAGGCACCTTTTGAGGTTCAAAATTCTCAATTAAATCGGTTAAAATTAAGGTAGAAGAAGCGCGATGAAAAAAGACCACTTCATCCATAAATCGACTGCCCCGAAAGATGAGTTGATCGAGTTCTGTTACCCATTCCGGCGAGGGTTTCTCTTGTAAGTCAGCTTGGAATTCAACCTCAATCTTTTGTTCTTTAGCGCGTTCTCGCACTCCCGGAGAAGCCCAGGCGATCGCATCTGGATAAGCCTTAGACCAAGCCCCAATATGAGCGTAGTGGATCTTATTGGGAGAAATCAAATGCTTAACTGTACCCAGTGCCTCAATTTGTTGTTGAAGTTCTGGGGTAAGTTCAATGGGGGAATGACACCATAAATCGCCATTATTCAGCCGTACAATCGTCATTCGGGTGGGAAAAGGGATGCGCGTTCCATACATCGCCATGCGTACAATAGGGCCATCTACAATCCAAATATTCTCTGCAACAGCTTTGAGGGTGTTGATGGGTTCGTAGAGTTTCAACGACTTACTCCTCCGCGTCTAGTTGCATTAGCTTCAAGTCTTTATATTACTACCCTGTTTTTGTAGCCTCAAGCGATCGCATTTTCACGAATCATTTTCGCTGACTTCAGCGTCAAACTGCACTTGGCGATAGATATCTGCGATCGCCATCTCTACCCCTACCGATTCTAAAAGCATTGTTTCGCCTAAGCTATACTCAGATAGCACCCATTTTCCCTGTTCGTTGCGCCGAAACACCTCTACACCGGGTTGCGTGGCTTGAACTAACACATATTCCTGTAGAGT
>JAAHGE010000036.1 GCA_010672635.1 Desertifilum sp. SIO1I2
TCCACAGTCAACAGGCGACTCGTTGACTGTGGTTTTTGGGATTTTAACATTAGGGGCGGGTTTATTACCGGCGGCGATCGCCTATGTTGGCAAGTTGATTGTTGATGCAGTTGTGTTAGCTGCTCAGACCGGCAGTGGCAGCGATCGCAATTTAGCTTTATTCTACGTGGGTTTGGAAGGATTGGCGATCGTGCTGCAACTAGGAACTCAACGCAGCCTTGCTATTTGTCAATCTTTACTACGCGTCTTACTCGGTTACAACGTAAATGTCTTAATTTTAGAGAAAGCGCTAACCCTGGATTTAACTCACTTTGAGGATTCAGAATTTTATGATTCCATGAGCCGCGCCCGTCGGGAAGCCTCTAGTCGTCCTCTTTCCCTGGTGAGTCGTACCTTTAAACTGGCTCAGGATGCGCTGTCTCTGGTGGCTTATGGGGGGTTGCTGTTGCAATTTTCCCTATGGGCGGTGCTGATTTTAATCCTAACGGCGATTCCGGCTTTTGTTGCAGAAACCCGATTTGCTGGAGAAGCTTTTCGTTTATTTCGCTGGCGTTCCCCGGAAACGCGAGAACAGACTTACTTAGAAACGCTGATTGCGCGGGAAGATTATGCCAAAGAGGTGAAACTCTATCAACTGGGTTCGCTGTTACTGAGGCGCTATCGCGATATCTTCCATCGACTGTACTACGAAGACCGTAATTTAACCATTCGTCGCGGCGTGTGGGCAATGGTTTTAGGGGTATTGAGTACGATCGCCTTTTATCTAGTGTATGCCTGGATTGTGCTGGAGGCGATCGCCGGACAATTGACATTAGGAGATATGACGCTATACCTGATGGTATTTCGTCAAGGTCAATCAACCTTTTCAGCCGCTTTGAGCAATATTGGGGGAATGTATGAAGATAATCTCTATCTGTCTAATCTTTATGAATTCCTCAATCAACCCATTCCCCAGTCTGGCGGAGAGGCGACGCAGGGGATAGTCTTTCAAGACGGGGTGCGGTTTGAAAATGTCTCGTTTACCTATCCAGGGAGTACAAAACCCGCCCTACAGGATATTTCGCTACATCTCAAACCGGGCGAAAAGCTAGCCATTGTGGGTGAAAATGGCTCTGGCAAGACCACTTTAATTAAGTTACTCACGCGCCTCTATACCCCCACCCAGGGGCGAATTCTCCTGGATGGTTTGGATTTGCAAGGGTGGGACTTAAAGGTATTGCATCGCCGCATCAGCGTCATTTTTCAAGACTTTGTACGCTATCAATTTACTGTGGGTGAAAATGTGGGCGTTGGCGATGTGGAGAAGATATCGGATGCCGAACGCTGGGAGGTGGCGGCCCAAAAGGGGATGGCTAAACCGTTTATTGAGTTAATGCCCGATGGCTTTTTGACTCAACTCGGACGTTGGTTTAGAGGGGGGACAGAATTATCGGGGGGTCAATGGCAGAAAGTTGCGCTTTCGCGAGCATTTATGCGCCAACAAGCCGATATTTTAGTCTTAGATGAACCGACGGCGGCGATGGATGCAGAAGCAGAAGTGCAAGTGTTTGAGCATTTCCAGAAAATTACAGAAAACCAAATTGTGGTTCTAATTTCTCATCGCTTTTCTACGGTAAGAATGGCAGATACGATTATTGTTTTAGCGGGTGGAAAAATTATTGAACGGGGAACCCATGAGGAACTCCTAGCAGCTAACGGACGCTATGCTCATTTATTTTCTTTGCAAGCGGCGGGATATCAGTAGGGAAGTTATTGAGAATCGCCTAGCGACTGGGGGAGGGGTTGAGGAGGGGTTGAATTTGTCGATTCCAAAATTGATTAAAGCTTTGGGGTTGGACGGTTCGCCAAACCAAGCCACCCGCGATCGCGATCGCGCCTAATACCATTATTGTACCGATGACTTGCGTCACCGAGCGAGAGAGGCTTCGTCCCATTCGACTGGCACTAGGGGGTCTGGGGGGAGGCGCGTTGAGTCCTGCCGATTGGCGGGGAATCGTCCGCGTGGGTTGAACTTGAGAGGTTCTGACAGGGTGTGGCGGGGGAGTTCGGGAGCCTTGAGGAGGGGGGGTAACGCCTTTGGGGAAACCGCCGGAATGACCGTTAGAATGCGTTGGTATCCCGGTGGAGTTGAGCAGGTTCAGGCGTTGGGTAATGAAAGGGGGTGGCTGTTTCGTGCGACTCCATTGTAAGAGTTGGGCGGTGGTCATGCCGCATAAATTGGCGGCTTTGATCGCTTGAATGCGAAGTAGAAGCGGTTGGGTATTGGAAACGAAGACTACTAAACGGTCTGGGTGAATTTGGGAAAAGCCGTAGGCAGATTGGGCGGTAATCAGTTCGAGGCGGGCTTTTTTACTGAGACCTTGGCCTTGAGGTGGGGCGAGGGCTGGGTGGGGGGCGCTGGCGGGGGTAATTTGCCAGTTGTTTTGGACTTGGAAGCGGATAAAGGCTCTGGCAGTTTGTTCTTGGCGCGGATCGGAGGCGCGATCGCTTAAAAATTTGATTTCATCATAAACCACTTGGGGCAGGTAAGCACTCCCCAGGGTTTGATATTCCTGCCATTCGCGCGCTGAGGTTTCCATCAGCGCGCTGGTCTCAAATAATAAGTAGAGGGTCATAGGGGTGGGTGCTAAGTGGGTTGGTTCGCACTAACCAATGCCTAGGCGTCCTGCAACGCTGGGAGTCAGGGGGATGAGTGTCACCACCATCAAGAATAAGGCTAACAATCCTAACGCGGCTCTGGCGTCATCGGGTTCGGTCAGTTCGTTCAGGCTCGGTCTTTCTAAGTCCCGCTGCAAGAACAAAATGAGGATGGCCCAGTATAGGGCTAAGGGATTGGCTAAAGATGCGATTGCCAATACAATAATCGTCGCGACGGTGGTGCGTCCGGCGATTTTGCGTCCGTAGATGGCCTGGACGATGCGTCCGCCATCGAGTTGTCCGGCAGGCATCAGGTTTAAGGCGGTAATGACTAATCCCAACCAGCCGATAATAGTTAAGGGATGGACATCGACGAGGGGTTGCTGAACGGCGTTCCCTAACACGACTTTGGCTAGGGTGCCGACGAGGATGGAACCTTGGAAAAACTGCGAGGGGACTTGAAAGTAACTGCCAGGATGGGAAAGAAGCAAACCCAGTAATAACATGGCTAGGGACAGAATACCGCCCGCAGCCGGCCCGGCGAGGGAAATGTCAAATAAGACCTGACGGTTGGGTAAGAGGGATTCAAAGCGCGTTAAAGCGCCAAAGGAACCAATTTGCCAAGTGGGTAGGAAAAATGGCCAACTCAGGCGGATATTATGGCGTTTTGCCCAAAGGAAATGGCCGAGTTCGTGGGCAATTAAGACCGCCCAAATGCCGACGGCGACGGGAAGCGCTTCTTGATAGCGGGTGGGTTCGTTGAAGATATCGAAGCGCAGCAACAACCCTCCGGTTTCTAGGCTGGTGGCAAGGGTGGCTAACGCCAGCACTACGGCGAGAACCCGTTGGGGAACCGTCATCGGTTGGGGTTCGTTGTGGCTGGGGAGGACAACGACGGTCGGTCTTTCTTCTGGGCTGTTGAGTAAAAAGAGCCGATAGCGATCGCCGACGCGTTGTTGCATACTGGCTGATAAGCTGGCATGGACGGCTTCGGGTTCGCCGCGCAAGTTGCCTTTAAAGATTGCTCCATCTTGATAGGGGATGGTTTCAGTAGCAAAAAAGGTATCGATACCAAAAATTCCCTGAATCGCTTTAATATCTTCAGCAGGCATGGCGCTGACAGCTTCAGGCGTTGCGGTGGGGTTCGGCTTTTCTGCCTCCGGTACAGCTTTAGGCGTTGCGGTAGGGTTCGGCTTTTCCGCCGACGGTGCGGCTGGTGTTGAATTCTCGGCTTCCATTTCTTGGAGTTTCGCAGCAATTCGTTCTTGCAAGGCTGCATCTTGTCCGGCGGCGCGTAACTGTCTGCCTAAATAGATATATAAACCTGCTGAAGCTAAAAGCAAAAATAGGATACCCGCCAAGTTTAGGTAGATACCCAGCGAGAATAAGCCAAAAAATAACAGCCAAGGCGTCATTAACACGACCGATTGCAACCAGGCGAGAATCCCTAATTTGCCAAAAGGTCTAGCCCGCCAAAACCCCCAACCCAAGATGGCTAGGGCGGCCAGCACAATTACTACTGTTAAAGAGATTTCTGATGGATTTAGCATTCGTTAACCTAGTTTGACCGATCGGCAAAACTTAAAACGTTAATATCTATTGTTTTATTTTTTCATCTTTTCTTCAGGATAGCGTTCCTCTGCGTAGAATTTGGGAGAACTCTTTAAGAACAGAGATGCTCAGTCACGGTTGGTACGGGGTTTCCGGTAAGCTGAGATCGATTAGCCCTTGTTTTATTGAGGACGGTTATGCGTAAATCCCTGACGGCGGATATGTTGGATGCAAAGACGCCTCAAGATGTTAACGTGCAGACAGAGGCCCGCAAACCCGTGACCGACCCAACTTTGGGGATTCCGGTTAGCGTTAATCGCACCGGGACGCCGCGCCATCGCCTGGTGAGTTTGGGAGACTCGCTGACGCATGGCTTTCAAAACGGCGCGATTTATAGGACTCAGTTCTCTTACCCGGCGTTAATTGCGAGGGAGTTGGGGTGGTTTGATGCGTTGCGGTTTCCCACCTATGGCGGACCTGGCGATGGATTACCGCTTAATTTAGAGAACTTGGCGCGATCGCTCGAAGCGAAATTTGACGATACGATTAACTGGTATGAGTATCCGCCTTTACTGGCTTTTTTGCGAAGCTATCTCGACCAGATTGAAGATTACTGGGAACGCGGCGAGGGAACGCGCTTGCCAGCAACGGAGGGGATTAATCACAATCTTGCCGTATATGGTTGGGATTTACGCAATACCCTATCGCGCAATGCCGAAATTTGCCAAGCGATCCTCGACCAGAACCCCCCTAGAGATGACTTGCTGCGACAAGTTGTGGAACATCATAACGAACGGGCGGCCCTGCGCGTGCTGAATTCGGCGCGCGATCCGGCCGGAAATGCCCTCTCTCCCGTGCAAGCAGCGGCAGCGTTGGGGGCGGAAGGAACCCAAGAAACGCCGAACCAGGGGGACGCCATTGAAACCTTAATTGTTTTAATTGGGGCGAATAATGCGTTAGGTAGCATTCTCACGTTTCAGGTGAACTGGACGGCTGAAGGGTATGACGATATGGCGGTGAATGACCGCTATACGGTTTGGCGTCCGATCCACTTTCAAGCCGAATTAGACCAATTGGTGGCTGAAGTTCGCAAAATTCGCGCCCGCCATGTGATTTGGGGAACGGTTCCCCACGTAACCATCGCGCCGTATGCCAGAGGAGTGGCAACCAAGGTCAGAGATGGATCTCGCTATTTTCCCTACTACACTTTACCGTGGATAGGCGATCGCGATTTCAACCCTAGTCGCCATGCCCATCTCACCGGCCCGCAGGTTCGCGCGATTGATAGTGCGATTGACCAATACAATGACTCGATTACCGCCGCCGTGCGTCAAGCCCGTCTAGAGGGTCGGGACTGGTACTTATTTGAAGCGGCTGGACTGTTAGATCGGTTGGCTTCGCGACGCTATTTGGAAGATCCAACCGCAAGACCTGAATGGTGGGAAGAAGTAGGCGGCAAATATGAATTACCCACGGCTTTGCAAGCACTGTCTCCGGTACCCGATTCCCGGTTTTTTCTCTCTAATGAAACCGGGCGCATCCGTGGCGGTTTGTTCTCCCTCGATGGCGTGCATCCGACCACGATTGGCTATGGAATTTTAGCCCAGGAATTGATTAACGTGATGCAGCTTGCGGGCGTCCGATTTTACCAAGCGGATGGGATGACGGAACGCCGAGGTCGAGTCAATATTGACTTTGCCCAATTGCTTGAGTTAGACACGTTAATGTCTAACCCCCCTCGTTTGGTTGCCCGCGCCATCGACCAAGTGGGTTGGCTCGATACTCGCTTTAGGCTGTTTAGCAGCATGATGATGGCGAGTTATTAATCAAGCGGGAAGACTCAGGAAAAACCCTGATTTTTTCTCAATTTCTAGCGAAAGTTGGGCGACAATAGTCTCTCCTAATGGCTCATCCGGCTGGGTGAAGTCAATTGCAACGTCGTTCATTCAAGCTTTTACTAGAGCCTCATCGGATTGCAAACTACGCCTGGAGATTGGATCTGTGAAGTCAACTCAAGCTGCGATCGCAATGCTATTGTTGTTGGGCCTGCTATGTCCCTAGGGTTGTTAAGAGGAACGCCAAGGAACGCAGGCGGATCGGATTGGATCGTTCCGTTGGCGATCGCCCTAGCCTATTTTGTCACCGCACACTGGGCCATTTGCAGAATTGTGCCCTTGGGTTGGGCGCTGGAACCGTCTCCCTTGTGGCCCTCGGCGGGGGTGGCGTTAGGCAGCTTGTTGATCTTCGGCTTGCGCTATTGGTTTGGCGTTGCTCTTGGGGCCTTGTGGGTTGCTCATTCTTTGGGTTCTTCCTGGGAAGCGGCCTTTGAATCGGCGATCGCGAGTACCTTAGCCGCCGTTGCGGGGGTACTGCTTTTGCGTTGCGTTGGCTTTCACCTCAAGTTTCGTCGCCTGCAAGATGTATTTAGCCTGATCGTGCTAGGGGCGATGAGTAGTTCTCTATGTGGGGCGCTATTACGCGCGATCCTGCGATTTTGGGCGGGTTCATTACCGGGGGAATGGGGTCGCGATGGGTGGACGCTATGGGTGGGCGATACAATGGGCATTCTCGTGGTGACGCCGATGTTGCTGGTCGGTTATACCTTATGGCAAGAGCGATTGAGTCCCGCCCGACGTCGGGTGCTTCCTCATTCGGTGTGGGAGTTGCTGCTAGGGTTAACGTTGCTGTGTGGGGTGAGTGCTTTTGTGTTTTGCTCCCAGACTGAGGCAGCGTTTGTGCGCTATCCCCTGGAGTATTTGCCCTTTCCGTTTACGATCTGGGCGGTGCTGCGCTACGGTCAGTTAGGGGCGGTACTCAGTAGTAGTCTGGTTTCCTGTATTGCCATTTTTGGCGCTTCCCAAGGACGCGGACCGTTTGTTGGGGGCGAAACGCCTACGGAGTCGGTGCTATTTTTGCAGGCGTTTATGGGGGTGCTGACGGTGACGACGCTCGTTTTGGCGGCGGCGGTGACAGAACGCCAAGAGGTTGAGAAGTTGCTGCGGCGTCAGGAGGCGAGTTTAGCTAATGCTCAACGGATCGCCAAGATTGGCTATCGCGAGTTTGACGATCGGACGCGGCGGTGGCGCTGGTCGGATGAGATGTATCGGATATTGGGGTTTTCCCCCCAAAGTTTTGTCCCTACGGAGGGGGCGTATTTAGATGCGGTGCATCCGGACGATCGCTCGCGCGTTCGCCAATGGTTTGAACGGGCGCGACGCGGACTGTTGGGTGCGGCTTTGGACTATCGCATTATTCTACCCACGGGCGAGGAGCGGATTGTTACCGAGCAGGTGGAGGTGGGGATCAATGGGATTACGGGAACGGTACAAGATATTACCGAACGCAAGCACTACGAGGCGCAGTTACGGGCATCGGCGGAGGGCGATCGCTTATTGGGAGAAATGGCGTTACGCATTCGTCAATCGCTAGATCTCAATCAAATTTTAGAGACGACGGTGCGCGAGGTGCGGGCTTTTTTACAGGCCGATCGCGTGCTGATTAGTTATATGGGGGCGAAGGGAAAGATTGTCGCGGAGTCGGTTGCCTCCCCCTATCAATCGTGTCTGGGGTTAACGTTTGAGGCGACTGATTATTACAACGAGATTAGAAGCTTGTTTGAGCGCGATCGCGTGCAGGCGATCGCCGATACGACGCAAATTCAAATTCAATCGGCGGCGCGGGCCAAGTATTTACAAGATTTTCAGGTGAAAGCGGTTTTAGGAGTCCCGATTTGGTTAAGCGAACCGTTTTTATTAAAGTCGGGAGTTTGGGAGGCGACGGGGTGCGGCGAGATGCAAGCCAAGCCGGAATTTTTTGGTTTGTTGGTGGCGCATCAGTGCGATCGCGTGCGGCAGTGGCGACCGTGTGAGGTGGATTTTTTGCAGCGGCTGGCGACTCAAGTGGCGATCGCGATTCAACAAGCTCAACTCTATCAATGCTTGCAAGATAATCAAGCCAGTTTGGAATGCCAAGTGGCTCAGAAAACGGCGCAATTGCAGCAGAAAATGCAGGAGTTAGCTTGCTCGAATCAGATTAAAAATGTCTTTCTTGATGCTGTCTCTCACGATCTGCGAACGACGTTAATGGGCAATGCGATTTTGTTGCAGTCGCAGTTGCAAAAGGAGGGCGATCCGATTGCGGTACCGCGCTGTTTATTAGAGCGGATGATTGAAGCGGGAAATCGGCAGTTGGTGAAGTTAAATTCGCTGCTAGAGGCGACGGAGTTGGAGGTGCAGGGGGTGCGCCTCTATCCCAAACCGATTCAAGGACGGGCCTTTGTTGAGGGGATTTTAGAAGAGTTGGAGGGACTTTTTGCTCAAAATCAAACGCAAATGCACTTAGAAATGCCGGAAGCATTGCCGTATTTTATGGGCGATCGCGAACAGTTGCGGCGGGTGTTTGAACATTTAATTCATAATGCGATTCGTCATAATCCGCCAGGGGTGGAATTGACAGTAGGCGCGGCGGTTATTGAAGAGTGTTCTGGCTGTCAGGGGACTTCTGAGTGGGTTCGTTATTTTGTGCGAGATAATGGAGTGGGGATTGCCCCAGATTTGCGCGATCGCTTATTTGATTTGTATATCTTGGATGAGGTTGCCCCGCCCAAACGGTTAATGGGGATTCGTTTGGGTTTATATTTATGTCGGCAAATTATTTGGGCGCACGGCGGTCAAATTGGGATTAATACTCAGTTGGGTGAAGGTTCAACGGTTTGGTTTACGCTGCCGTTAGGAGTGGCTTCAAGCGCTTACGTTACCCAACAATAGAGCGTTTCTTTGGTGTTGATAGTCGGCGACTTTCGCGAAGTCGCCTAGTGCGTTGCAGGTGACAATTAAGCTGCTAAGAATTTGTCCGGCAAGGCGAGTATCTTGTAGTTTTTGGGCAATTTTTAATCGCTGTTCGTAATATTGAGCGGCGACTGAATATTCGCCTAAAGCATCATAAACTACGCCTAAACTGCCAAGGGCTTGTTCTTCTCCCCGCAAGTCTTGTAGGTGTTGGGCGACGGCTGCTCGCTGTTGGTAATACGCGATCGCTTTGGGATAGTTACCGATGGCGTGACAGGTATTTCCGAGGTTTCTTAAAATTTGACCTTCGAGTCGCCGCTCTTTAAGTTTGCGGGCGCAGGCTAAGAGTTCTTCGTAATATTCAATGGTTTTGGGAAAGTTCCCTAATGCATGGTAGGCGTTACCAATGTTTCTTAAAATTTGTGCTTCTACTAAATCGTCTTTAAGGTCGCGGATAATTTTGAGGCTTTGTTTCTGGCATTCAATGGCTTGTAAATAGTTGCCCAAGGCTTTATGAACCAGTCCTAAGTTGTTGAGGGCTGCGACTTCTAGGCGGGGGTTGTCTAGTTCTTGGGCGATCGCTAAACTGAGTTGCTGATATTCTAGGGCTTTGTTGTAGTTTTCTAAGTGGCGGTAGGCATTGCCTAGGTTGCCATAGGCTTGTCCTAGGAGAGTGCGATCGCCAATGGCCGCAGCCAGTTGAATCCGGATTTGTTGGAATTCTATGGTTTTTTGATAGTCGCCCTTAGCATAATAGGCGTTACTTAAGAGGGCAAGGACTTGAATTTGTCCCGAAATTTGCTGAATTTGTTGATAGAAGATCAGAGCCTTTTCCCAGTCAAAAATTGCTAAATTCCAGGTTCCGGTTTGCTGGTGTTGAAGACCGCTTTGTAAAAGTTGGTCTGCCAGCATTTGCACGTCTGCTGATTGGGTGAAGCTTTCGTCGGAATGGTTAGGGCTTTCTGCGGCTTCAGGAACCAGCGTATCGCGATCGCCCTTCTTGGCTTCGCTGTCAGGTGTTGCGTTGAGGTAGCGCTCCCAAAAATCCATTTGTTTTCCTATTTCCCTGAATTAACCTGGCTGGAGCGAGTGACGATAAGTGTTTATTGTTTAGCTTAACTTCTATATCTTCCAAATGAACTCAGTAGTTTCTTCAGTTCATTTGTAAGGTTTTTATAAAAACTTCGTAATCGGCTCCGTAATTTCATTGAATTTTCTGTAAATACCTGTTACTTTAAGCTGGCTGGCTCAGGCAGCCAGTCGTGTCGCTTGCGGGGGATGTCGCAATGGGGTTAGAGAATTTATCCCGAATTGCGCTTTAACGGCTATTTTCTCAACCTCAAAAAAAAGACCGGGAGAGCATCAATGGCTCTCCCGATTCCTTGCTATTAACTTGAGTTGGGTTAAATTAAAAAGTTAAGCAATTTCCACCAATTGAATATCAAAAACTAGCGTCTGACCGGCTAAAGGATGATTGGCATCGAGGGTAACTTGTCCGTCATCGACTTCAGTTACCATGACTGGAACTAATTGTCCGGTAGGTTGGCGAATTTGCAGTTGTTGACCGACTTGAGGGGCAATTTCTGCGGGAATCTGTTGGCGATTGACCTGTAGCACCATATCTTGGCGATAGGGACCATAGGCTTTTTCCATCGGAATTTCTTCTGTTTTGGAATCTCCCGGTGCCATGCCCACAACAGCTTGCTCAAAGCCAGGAATAATTTGACCTTGACCTAGGGTAAACTGCAAGGGTTCGCGCTGAACAGAACTATCAAAAACCGTTCCATCGGTTAAGCGTCCAGTGTAATGAACTTTAACGGTATCGCCCGGTTTTGCTGGTGCTTGGATCATATTTTTTCCTAGAATGCGTCACGCACATACAGCCAGTTTAACGACTGAATTCCAAAATTGGCGAGTGAATTTATTGAGGAATCTTGGTATTGATTGCTCAATCGAAGTAAAATCGTTAATCAACCCAATTGCCTAGAATTTTGAATGAAAAGCGCGATCTTAAGTCAGTTTATTGTATATAAAAGAATCTGAATTTGAGGCTCAAAGTTAATAAAGATTTTAGATTTATTGCGAAAATTGCCCAGGTTGGTTAAGCTAAATTTTTATGACTGGGAACCCAATGGATAAAATTGCGATCGCAGCAGTTTCTGCTTTGTCTTTATCATCGACTCAGCAGGCTGTTGTAGAGGGCATTTGTACTGAATTTGCGAGTCTGCCTCAAGTGGTGGCGATCGCTTTGGCGGGTTCTCAAACTACAACCCAATCGGATCTTCGCTCAGATCTAGATATTTACCTCTATCAAACGGCAGAGATTCCGATTGAAGTCCGTTATACACTCGCTGCCCAATTTGCCCAGCACTGCGAAATCAATAACCAATTTTGGGAAACGGGCGATGAATGGCTGGCTCTAAAAGCCAATTGTGGGGTCGATCTGATGTATCGCACTCCAGAGTGGATAGAGGCGCAATTAGAGCGGGTATTGGTTCATCATCAAGCTTCAGTGGGATATTCAACTTGTTTTTGGGCTAATGTATTGAGTTCTCAGATTCTCTACGATCGGGCGGGCTGGTTCGAGCAGTTGCAGCAAAAGGCTCGACAACCCTATCCTACCGCTCTCCAACAGACGATTATCGCTCTGAATTATCCGATTTTGCGACAAACGATTTCTTCCTACCGCCATCAGTTGGAGTTAGCGATCGCGCGTCAAGATTGGGTGAGTGTCAATCATCGCGTCGCTGCATTTTTAGCCAGCTATTTTGATATTCTGTTTGCGGCTAATCGGGTACCGCACCCTGGGGAAAAACGATTGGTGGCGTGGGTAGAGCAAAGTTGCGATCGCTATCCGGAAAATTTGGGCGATCGCGTTCGGGCAGTATTGGAAGCGATCTCGCCTTCTGGTACAGGTTCGCTCTTAACTGCAATCGATAGCCTAGCCGATGGGTTAGACGATCTGTTGCAAGAAACTGAATTTGCAGCTTGGATTACGCCCCCTACTTAGAAGCAGAGTTAGGCGTTAATCTTAAAGAGGCTTCTAGATATTAGGGACTCGCATGGATGCTGGCATTACTGTTTTAGGATTGACTGCGGGGGCGCTAACTACGCTTGCTTTTCTCCCGCAGATGTTAAAGACCTATCGCTCTAAATCCGCAAAAGATGTTTCTTCGCTGATGTTGATTACATTTTGTACGGGCGTGTTTCTTTGGTTGGTGTATGGTTACTTCCGAAAAGATGTTGCGGTAATGCTTGCTAATAGCATCACTTTAGTTCTGAATCTGGGTATCTTTTATCTAAAAGTGAGGTACAAGTAGCCCTGTTTTTCTCGAAGTTTCTGATTGTTTAATGGACAAAAGATAGAGGAAAAAAATACCAATTTGACAAAGTACCCGATTTTTTGTAGAATTGCAGTTATGGGTGGAAAGTGTAACTGCCTGTAAGGTCTTCCGTAAGAAGAGTCACTCTCCCCAGAAAGTCTTCCCTTCCTCAACGCCTTACCTAGACTCCAGAATCAAGATTTGTCCTCCCCTTTATATCAGTTGTGAACCTTTCTGCCTTTTCAGACGAACGCCTCCTTTTTACCCCGGCACCGCCTAGTAACAATCCCATTTCAACAATCTTTGCCTTTCCTAACGAGTATAGCGTTGGCATTACCAGTCTAGGCTATCAGGTGGTTTGGGCAACCCTCGCCACGCGCTCCGATCTGCAAGTCAGCCGCCTGTTTACCGACCTGCACGAACCCTTACCCTCAGAACCCGAACTCGTTGGTTTTTCGGTATCCTGGGAACTCGACTACATTCATATCTTCCAGCTTTTAGAGTTTTTAGAAACTCCCCGACGCAGCGAACAGCGCCAAGACAACCATCCCTTAGTATTTGGGGGAGGACCTGTTTTGACTGCCAACCCCGAACCCTTTGCTGACTTTTTTGACCTAATTTTGCTCGGAGATGGGGAAGACTTACTCGCAAACTTGATTGACGCCTATCAAACCGTTCGCCATAGCGATCGCCAAACCCAATTACGGCATCTCGCGCAAGTACCGGGCATCTACGTTCCCAGTTTGTATGCTGTAACTTATGAATCGCCAACGGGCGCGATCGCAACTATTGAACCTCTAGACCAATTTATCCCTGCTGAAGTTGAAAAACAGACCTATCGGGGAAATATCTTGTCAGCTTCTACCGTTGTTACCCCTAAAGCCGCTTGGGAAAATATCTTCATGGTGGAAGTGGTTCGCAGTTGTCCAGAAATGTGCCGCTTTTGTTTAGCAAGCTATCTGACCTTACCCTTTCGCACCGCCAGCTTAGAAGGTTCTCTAATTCCCGCAATTGAACGCGGTTTAAGCGTCACTAACCGCATCGGCTTATT
This sequence comes from Desertifilum sp. SIO1I2, assembly GCA_010672635.1. Taxonomy (GTDB): domain Bacteria; phylum Cyanobacteriota; class Cyanobacteriia; order Cyanobacteriales; family Desertifilaceae; genus Desertifilum. The sequence continues at coordinate 13,350 of JAAHGE010000036.1, forward strand.
AGGGGCTTCCGTCACGCAACATCCAGAATTTGAGGAATTACTCGACTATCTCAGCCAACCCCAATATAAAGAAGTTCGCCTCAGTGTCGCCTCTGTTCGCACCAATACCGTAACGCCAAAACTAGCCGCAACATTAGCCAGTCGAGATACCCATTCCCTTACCATTGCTGTAGAAAGCGGTTCCGAACGCTTGCGGCAGATTGTTAATAAGAAATTAGCACAAGCTGAGATATTGCAAGCGGCAGTTAATGCCAAAGCAGGCGGTTTAAAGGGCATCAAACTTTATGGGATGGTGGGCATTCCGGGAGAGGAGATGGAGGACTTAGAACAAACCGTTCTGATGATGCGCGATTTAAAGAAAGCAGCACCCGGTTTGCGCCTCACGTTAGGATGCAGCACCTTTGTCCCGAAAGCTCACACCCCCTTTCAGTGGTTTGGGGTCAATCCCCAAGCGGAAAAACGCTTAAAATTTCTCCAGAAAGAATTAGGCAAACTCAAGATTGAATTTCGTCCAGAAAGTTATAACTGGTCTGTCATTCAAGCCTTAATTTCTCGCGGCGATCGCCGTTTGTCTCACCTGCTAGAATTAACCTGCGATTATGGAGAAACCCTCGGCAGTTATCGCCGCGCCTACAAACAACTCGCCGGGAAACTCCCAGAGTTAGACTACTTTGTCCATACTAACTGGGACGAACAACAAATTCTCCCTTGGCAGCATTTAAAAGGCCCTCTCCCAACAGCTACCCTGCAAAAGCATTTAGCGTCCGCAACCGCGCAGTTTAGTACCGTTCTTTAAGAAAATTCAACGCGCTTGTAAATAAAACATAAAGACTCTGGACGTTCGCTTCGGTGCAGGCTAGATTCGAGCAATGATGCTGCTAAGTTATGTTGAACTTCCATGAAATCAACCTTAATTAAAACAAGCCATTGGTTACTCAAAGGAATCGGTCTGTGCGTGCTAGCCATGAGTGTAGCTGATGCTGGCGTTGCTTCTCCGGTTGTCCAAGGCGAACCCCTGCTGGTTGCTCAATCGCGGAACTATTGTTTGCAACATGAAAGCTTATTTGTAGTTGCAGAAACGCGCGATTACTGGGTCAATATTTGTGGTGGCGATAACCCAGGACATTATGTGGGAGTCAACAAGCGTAATGGCGATAGCATTCGGGTTCGTCTGTATGACTACGATCGCCAAGGCAACTATTTTGAAGCGATTAATGGGGATGTCAGTTATTTACTGATTCGCGGCACCACAAAAGGCGACTTTTTGACCGTTACTCAAGGCAGTCGCGAACTTCTCAGACAGCCGATTTTAACGTGGGATTAGAATCACCCAACGAAAACGTTAATACAGTTGGGTTGCACTTAGCGTTCTACTAACCTACAAAAAAGATTGGTCAATTTAAAACCGGAAGTTAGGTTAAATCTAGCTTCCGGTTTTCACTGCGGTATGCTCAATTGTTCGGTCAAGGTTTCCAGATAGGAAGATGCGTCGCTCCAGTTTACAATCAAGTTTGTAGTTTATTAAGTCTTAACGCTATGGGGCGAAAAAACTTCTTTAATCGCTGCCTCGATAGCTTTACTTATTATCGCGAGAACGTGCCTGATTATGTTCCTGGTCAAGCTTATAATAATCTCTGGCTAGATTTAGCCTTGCAACAAAATTATCAAGTGAGTTTGCATGATTTTCTCTATGGGCGATCGCAATTCTCGCACCTGTACGGAATTCAGCAAATCAAGGCAGTTCTAGAACGCTGGATCAAGCTCGCATAAACCCTCTAAAACGATGCAAACTACGGCTGAATATTATTGTGCGTATTGTGGCGAACCGAGTACCACTTTTATCGATGTCAGTGGCGGCGGACAGCAATCTTATATTGAAGATTGCCAGGTATGCTGTCGTCCCAATGTTTTGTACATCCGCATTGACGAAGACAGTTTAGACGTGGAGATTGAGACTGAGTACGTTGAGTAAGTCGCCATCGATCTATCGCAATATCCAATAGAGTATACAGAGTGGTGAGTTCTCAGTTGTTGAACATTACGATAGACCCGCGCCCAAGCGTTTAGATTAAAGGGCTGGCGACTTCTTATCGACTCTATTCTCGATCGGGGTTTTCTGGTGTACCCTCGTCTTCTAAGGTGGGTTTATTCATTTCTTCTTTAAAGCCTCGTAAGGTTTTACCAATGGCGCTTCCCATTTCTGGGATCTTCTTTGGGCCAAAAATCAGGAGTGCTACAACTGTAATCACGCCAACTTCAAGGGGACCAAGACCAAACATACCAATCTCCTGCTAATCTCTCTATCACATAGATAAGGGGAACCGATGCGATCGCACCCTTATCTAATTTATCGCTAAACTCAATTCATCCCAGACTCGCTGCAAGGCAGTGGTAAAATGAGCGGCATCTGGATTCTACTGCAAGCGATTTTGGCAAAACAACGACTCGATACATTATTGGTGGAACGGGCTTTGTGCGACTCTCGACAACTGGCGCAACGATTGATCCGTGCTGGAGAAGTGAAGGTCAATCAGCAAATAGTGGATAAGCCAGGAACCGAGGTGGATGTTAGCGCGGAAATTCAGCTAAAAGTGCGATCGCGATTTGTATCGAGAGGGGGTGAAAAACTGGCTAAGGCGCTGGCCATTTTTGCCATTGATGTTCGCGATCGCATTTGTTTAGATGGCGGAATCTCCACCGGCGGATTTACCGATTGTTTATTGCAAGCAGGGGCTAAATTAGTTTACGGTGTTGATGTGGGTTACGGTCAAGTTGATTGGGGTTTGCGAAACGATCCGCGCGCGATCCTCAAAGAAAGAACAAACCTGCGCTATTTGCAACCTGAAGAACTGTATGGCGACGCCGAATTACCCGATTTGGGTGTTGTTGACGTTTCTTTTATTTCTTTAACAAAAATTTTACCTGCGTTAAAAAATTTATTACAATCGCCCAAAGAATTAGTTTTGTTGGTTAAACCTCAATTTGAGGTGGGGCGATCGCGCGTCGGGAAAAAAGGCGTTGTTCGCGATCCGCAAGCGCGGGCAGAAGCCATTTTTCAGGTATTGCAGGCCAGCTTATCATTAGGGTGGCAATACGGGGGTTTAACCCATTCCCCTATTGCCGGGCCAGCAGGTAATATTGAATACCTATTATGGCTCAGTCTTCAGCATTCTCAGCCCGTTCCAACGTTAGAAAATATTGAGCGCTACGTTCAACAGGTAAAGATTGACTCGCCCTCCGAACCGGAATCGCTGTAAAAAATATCACGCAATTGCGATGATTTTGCAGCCAATTTCTAGCATAAAAAGAATAAAACAGCAAGCTCTCGACCCCAAATCTCAGCCAAGTTTCAGGAGTTTAAATGGTATCATTACCTGCATTGCCT
>JAAHGE010000360.1 GCA_010672635.1 Desertifilum sp. SIO1I2
TCGAAATTCCCGATTAATACAGCGCGTGGTGATGTGATAGTAGCCTTCAATTTGTAAGTTGCGAGGATGACGTGGCATAGGTGACGATATAGCAAGTCTTTGTAGGAGTTGCGAACTTCCCCTCACCCCCAACCCCTCTCCCAGTGGGCGAGGGGAGGATCGAGAATTTTCACTTTTTGATTTAGAATCGCTATATCTACCAATCTTCATGAAGCACCAGACATCAATTGCACTACTTTAGGATGGGTTCTGGTTCAGAAGACTCTTAAGAATACACGCTTATTAAGTTTTTCAGAAACTGGCTGGCGATCGCGCCACCGTTGCCCAGGTTTATAAACAATGTAAAGTATACTTAGCTCTAGTTTTAAGAATCGTCAGTCGATCGACTTGAGCGAGTAGACGGTCTAAAGTTGCCGTATCCTCAGCAGAAAGTTGAGATTCTGCATTCCGGGCTAGCAAATTCTCTAATTGACTCTGCGCTGCGGGAGCTAGCATAATATCGGCTAAGGCTTGCAGTTCATCTTGGCTTAGACCGGTTAAGCATTCCTCATCCAGAACGGATGCGTTGACTAGGCGCTGATAAGCTTCTATATCTAACAATACGCCAACCCGTTTTCCCTGCTCGTTGGTGATGTAACGAACTTGTTCAGACATTGACTTTCTCTCTATCGGTCTTGGAATCGATCGTAGCTTAGGAAAGAACGGCCTTGTTTAGCCTATGCCATCCTAGAAACTGGCGTTGCTGTGCGAGTCGTGATGAGTTCCCAACCCCAATCGGAATCTTCAGAACTTCCCTTAATTTCTGCTAACGGTGTAGACTATCGCCATCTGCAAGACTTGCTGAAGGCTGGAGAATGGCTAGAAGCGGATATGGAAACCGCAAGGCGAATGCTAGAAGCGGCCCGAAGAGAAGTGGAAGCTTGGTTAGAAATTGCAGATATTGATAACTTTCCTGGCGAAGACCTCCGCATCCTTGACCAACTGTGGCTAAACTACAGCCAAGGTCGCTTTGGCTTTTCGGTACAAGCGCAGATATACCGCAGTTTGGGGGGAACCCGAAACTACGATGAGAAAATCTGGGAGGCTTTTGGCGATCGCGCGGGTTGGTGCCAGCATACCGCCTGGTTATACTATTGTGACCTAATGTTTAACCTTTGGGCCCCCCAGGTCATCTCCCGGCCCTCGGTTGGCATCCGTTTATGGGGTATGGTGGGGAGATAGGCGGGTGGGCGCATTTATACTCGCGTCCAGAGTTATTGTTAACCCAACCCTAGCATTACCGATTGAGAGTATCTTGCGCGATCGCGATCGCCCCCCACAATGGGGCCTCATCCCCCAACGCCGCCGGGATAATCTCAAAATACACCTCCGGTAGCGCCGTTTGACGCGCCGCCCGTTTCACCGCCTGCCAAAATAGCGGCCCGGATTTTGTTACCCCACCCCCCAAAATAAACCGATAGGGGTTCATAATATTCGCCACATTACCAATCCCCACCCCTAGCGCTTCCCCTGCCTTCTCTAGGATCTCCCGTGCAAAGTAGTCTCCAGAGGCGGCTGCTTGGGCGATGGACTGGGCTGTAATCGCGTTGAGGTCATTTTTGACCAAATCTCGCAACCCCTGACCCCGCTGGGGATTCATCTGCAATAACTCCCTGGCCTGCTGTGCCATATAGGGGCCAGACGCCAACCGTTCCACGCAACCTTGCTTGCCACACAAACATTCTGGCCCCGCAGGGTCTACTACCGTATGACCAATTTCCCCCGCCATGCCATCCGCCCCCCGCCAGGGCTTACCATTAATAATCCAACCGCCCCCGACTCCGGTACTGACGGTAATGTAAAACAGACTCTTGCACCCTTGACCCGCACCAAAGCAATATTCCCCCAGGGCGGCGACATTAGCATCATTATCAACTCGGACGGGTACTTGATATTCTTTCTCTAGCATCTGTTGAAGCGGCGTATTTTCCCACCCCGGTACGTGATGCGAGAGGCGTACCGTTCCCGTTTGGGCATCGACTGGGCCGCCAAAACTGACTCCAATTGCGGCGATTTTTTGCCCCTGAACCACCTTAGAGGCGATCGCCCTCATAATTTGCAAATCTACGCTTGCACCCGCCCCAGGCGGCGATAGCACCCGCTTTGTCTGCTGCCACCGGCGTTCCCCAACTTTCAGCGTCGCCGCCGCCAGTTTTGTTCCGCCAAAATCTAACGCCAAAATAACTGAATGTGTACTCACGAGTCCCATCTGGAGTTTTGAGTTGATTTTAACTCCCTTCTTTCCCACCTCCCCCCATCCCCCGGATGATAGATGTATCCTCAAGTGAGGCATGATACTTGTTTGAGCAATTCAATCGAGGGATGAAACGGTGGGCGCATTAATTCGGCTGGGTTTGGCGCTATTGATGGTGTTGTTTGGGTTGATTGGCTATTGTACAAATACAGTAGAAAATCCGATCACTGGGGAAGTGCAGCGGGTACAGCTTTCCCCGGAACAGGAAATTGAGTTAGGATTGCAAGCGCGATCGCAAATGGCGCAAGAATTCGGCGGACTTTACCCCGATGAACAATTGCAGCAATATTTAGATAATGTGGGTCAGCGGGTAGTTCAACAGTCCATTGCTTCTCAGTCGCCCTACCCATTTGAGTTTCACCTCTTGCGCGATCCTGAAACCATTAACGCCTTTGCCCTTCCGGGGGGTCAAGTTTTCATTACAGCGGGTTTAATGCGTCAGTTAAATTCAGAAGCGCAATTGGCGGGTATTTTAGGCCATGAAGTGGGTCATGTGGTAGCCAGACATGGGGCGCAACATCTCGCCAAACGCCAGTTAGGGGCGGCTTTGGTGAATGCGGTGGGTATTGCAGCTAGCGATACTCCCGAAGGCGGGCGACGGGCGGCGGTTATTGCTCAAGCGGTGAATCAATTGATTCAATTGCGCTATGGGCGGGATGATGAGTTAGAGAGCGATCGCTTGGGCTTTCGGTTTATGACCGAAGCACAGTACAATCCCCAAGGGAATGTGGAATTGATGGAAATTCTGGGTTCTGCTCGTCAAGGTAACGAACCCCCTGAATTCTTTAGCACTCATCCTAATCCTGGCAACCGCATTCAACGGCTAGAGGCATTAATTCAGGAAAACTATCCTAATGGGGTTCCTCCCCAATTGGAAGAAGGGCAAGATACCTTTCGTCAGGTTCAGCTCCGCTTACCTTAGTGCTGAGTGGGGAAGAGGGTGGGGAGATGGGGGGAAAGAGTGCTGAGTTCCGTAGCTTGCACGCCAAGTAGCGGTGTTTCGAGAAGGGAAGAAGGTGGGGGAGAAAAGAGTGCTTCGCGATCGCTAAGTGCTGTTGCGCGGTCAGGCGTGCGAAGCAGCGTGCTGAGTGGGTGCTAGAGTATTGAGTAGAAATTATTGAGTTCTGTATTAGATATCTAGAACAATAGCAAGTTTACTTTCACTCCCCCCATCTCCTCATCCCCCCACCTCCCCACCCTCTTCTGTAAGTCTGTGCTAAAACGTTTTGGGGTATTGATTCTTACCTTGATCCTCACGATCTTTTGCGGGGGGTATCCGGCTTGGGGCAAAGAGGGTGCAGCAGATCAGCCGGTTTTGACGTTGACAATTCTGCAAGAAAGGTTGAATGCAGCCAACCAGGAGGCGGGAATTGCTCAGATTAATTTACAGAATCTGACGATTGATTTGAGGGCGGATAGCGATCGCCCAGAGCGTTTGCTACCGGAGCAATTTTATCAGATTCTCAGTACGGAACTGAGTAGCAAAAAGATTAATTTAGATTTATCGGATTCCGTAATTTTAGGGACTTTGGCTACTCGGCGCTTGGGGTTGCGATCGCCTTTGTATGGTCAAAGTCTTTCCCCTTTGTTTAATCCTACCGAATTGGAGCAAATTCAGCGCGATCGCAATCGTCTTTTGCAACTCAGTCAACTCTCGCGCAGCCTGCGGTTGCAAGCCTCACCCCAAAACCCGCTACAACTGACGGTGTTTCGCGGTTCTCTGATTTTGCAAAATACCGAGTTTGTGGGAGAGGGCGATTTTTCTAATACGTTTTTTCTCAGTCCAGTTTATGGGCAAGGTGCCATCTTTCAAGACTATACAGACTGGAGTGGTTCTCGATTCAGTCAGCTTGCTAATTTTAGTAATAGTTTATTTCAACAGCGCGTTACGTTTAAGAACTGTATTTTCTTTGGCAAGTCTAATTTTAATCGGACGCAATTTCAGCAAGACATGAGTTTGGCTAGCAGCGTGTTTGCTGATGTGGCTAGTTTTAATCAAGCCAATTTCGCGCGACTGGCTGATTTTCGGCGCGTTCAATTTCAAGCCAATGCTGATTTTAGCCAAACCCAATGGCATCAAGTCGCTTTATTTAATAAAAGTAATTTTGTCCAGTCTCTATTTTTAACGGATGCCGTTTTTGAAGATTTACTTGCTTTTCGAGAAGCTCAATTTAGCCAACCTGTAAGCTTGCTAGGGTCTAGTATTTTAAGTCGGGCTGATTTTAGCGATGTTAGCTTTAGTCAGAATGCTTATCTGAATATTGCGAGTTTACAATTTGATGCAGAACGCGCTAAGTTTAGTGGAAATCTAGGTGAAATCAGTCGCAAGTTATTAGTGCCTGTTCTTCAGGGAAATGAAAGCTTATTGCGAAATTTAGTCCAAAATTTCCGCGAGTTTGAGCAAATTCCTGACGCTAACCAAATTGAATATCTCCGGGAGAGTTTGCGGCTACAGGCGTTAAGAAAAGCAATTTTTAGCCTCAATATTAATACCGCTTCGATTCAACAACTCCGCCAGTTAGGATTATCCCAGATCCAAGCTAACGCGATCGCCCTCAAACGCCAGCAGCAGGAGTTTCAAACCCTCAGCGATTTACTGATGCTCGATGAAGTCGATCTGGCCAGTTATATTAAGCTACGAGGGAGTGCGATCGCCATTGCCCCCCAAACCTGGAGTTTAAAGTTGCGTAAGGGTTTGCAAGCCTTGGGGCTAGCTATTCTCTTATCTTTAAGTCGCTACGGCACCAGTTTTTGGCTGACTTTTGGCGTCGGGCTAGTGGCGATCGCCTATTTTGGGTTCCTCTTTTGGATCGTGGATCGGTTTCGGCGTCGCCTTCCCAAACCCATTGCACCAACCCCTTCGGAATTCTTTTGGGCAACTTTAAGTTACACTCTGCTTACATTAAGCGGTTTAGTCGCCATTTTTCGGACTTCAGAGTTACCCAGTTTAACCTTATGCTGTCTGGGGATTGTCTTGCTCCCCATTCCTGCTATTTTAGTCGGACTCCTCTACAAACAGGGTCGCTATCATGACTTAATGGATGAGAGCTATTTTGTTGAAGATGGGAGTATGCGACAATTACGATTATTAATTGGACGCCTGCCCGTTATTCCGCGCTTTCCCTTCTTTCGCGATCGCCATTTGCCCCTGCTCATGGATCGGCGCTGGAACCTACTCAACTACTACGATCTTAGCCTTAACAATTGGTTAAGATTTGGCTTCAATGATATTCGCCTGCGCGATCGCGCCGTACCCGGTTACATTAGCGCCCTCGTTTGGT
>JAAHGE010000361.1 GCA_010672635.1 Desertifilum sp. SIO1I2
GTATCGTCGCCGTTGCCGCCGCCTCGCCCGCGAGCGCGGACATGCTCTCGACCGCCACCAAGCGGGTGCCCGACTTCATGTTCTTCAACCGCCACATCATCTTCCAGCTGATGGGCCAGCTACCGTTGATTGCTGACGATCGTACCGTCACGGTGACTATTATCATGCCAGAAGGTCGGCGGCTGGCTCAACGCACGTCTAATGAAGCCTTTGGGGTATTGGAAGGTCTTTCCCTGTTGGGCACAAGCGGTATTTCTCAGCCCCTTTCTGTTGAAGATCACCTCGAAGATTTACGTCAGATTCTGCAAACAAAAGTGCGTTCGCACCCCCATTTAGTCTTTTGCATTGGCAGTCATGGCATCCATGTTGCCCAACAGATGGGTATTCCAGAAACTGCTATTGTTCAAACGGGGAATTGGATTGGAGCGTTATTAGTCGAAGCTGGCTTGCGCGGTGCAAAATCAGTGCTGCTGCTGGGCTACCAGGGAAAACTGGTGAAGCTGGCAGGGGGCATTTTTAATACCTCCAGTCACCTTGCTGATGCCAAGTTAGAAATCATCAGTGCAGCCGTTGCCCGCACAGGAGGGAGTTTATCTGCCATAGAGTCTGTTTTAGCCGCTAAGACGGCGGATTCGGCCTATAAAAGCTTGGTTGAACTGGAATTAGCCGATCTCGTTTTTCAGACATTAGCCACAACCATTTCTCAAAAAGCACAGGCTTATGTGAAAAAGTATGGGGATGTTGTTCTCAATATCGGTACCGTTTTATTTAACCGTCAGGGACAGGCGATCGCCCAAGATGCGATCGCGACTCAATTGATGGATTCCTGGACGCAGGAATAGTCGGAATTAAACCTGTTTTTTCGAGGAGTTGTTGTCCTTCTTGGGTGCTGAGGATATCGGCAAATTTGCGCCCGATGGGGGGGCGACTGTTATCTCTGGGGTAAATGACGGTGATGGGATAGGCGAGGGGATAGGTTTGCGATCTAAACGCTGATGCATTGGGGCGATAGTTGCCTTTGTCTTGGCACAAGTCGGTTGCGGGGGTAATTGGTGTGTTGTTATTTTGAATTAAGGGTTGTATGGGGGGTTGGTTATTGCTGGCGATCGCTAACGGATAGACGGAGCATTGACCGAAGACTTTGCTGAGGGTTGCAAATGCGATCGCGCCCACTTGTTCGTTTTCAAAATCTTGAATCACCTGGCGCAACATCGGGAAGGTTTGCAATCGGCGAATTGCCGGATTTCCCAGAAATTGCACAATAGAATCGGATGGATTCTCCTGAACAATTAAGTTTCTAAACTGATTAATACGAGATTCAGTTTGCAAAACGCGCTGTTCAAAGATTTGAACCACTTCGTTTTCTTGGGGAATATAGAGCCGAACGGGTAAATTTGGACCTCCGATTTGTCGCCAGTTTGTAATTTCTCCAGTATAAAGTTTTTGCAAGTTTTCAAAGCTAATTTGTCCCCTCAACGCATTGGGTAAACTCTGCTGGCGTCGGGCATAGCTGAAGTTGACAAAAACTACAATGCCATCATAGGCAATCGTACGGTTATTTAAATCTGGGGTAACGGAATGGGTTAAGCTAGAAATTGCAAAATTAGATTCTCCAGTTCTGACTTTTTCGATTGCGGCTTCGCCGAAAGGTTCGCTTTGATAATTCAGTTGAACTCTGGGTAACTGAGTCGTTAATTCTTGTTCTAGGGTTTGTCCTCTGGCAATTAAATTTTCTTCTTTGAGGACATATTGCCAAGTGCCTTGACGTTCGGCTGTATAGTCAAAGTTTCCCGCAGGAACGGCTGCCACATCTGCAATACAACACAGTGAAATAGATTCGCTAGCGGCTTCAAATCGCTGGGAACGCGAGGCGAAAAGCCAAATCAGCCACCCCAATAAAACAACCCCTAAAATTCCCAATAAAAACCACCAAAGGCGATAATTTTTAGAGCGAATCGGTTCTGCTTCTACCACTGAGGAAATAGGGGGCGCGATCGCACTTTCAATCGGTAATTTTAATAACGCTTGACGCGCAGCTTCCGCACTCTCAAAAGGAACGCTAATTCCCATTAAGCGCTGAAGATAAGCCTGTAAAGGTAAATCGATCGGCGGCCATTGCTGTTCGTCCCTGGGGTTCAGGGGATGGCGGCTAATGGGGTGAATGGTTTTACCCGCTAAAAGGTAAAAGGCAACATAGCCTAAGTCAACTAAATCTTTTTGAAACAAGGGGTTGACAATTTCCTGATTCTCTGGATTAAAAAGTTGTTCCCAAAGGGCTAAATCGGTTGTATAAATAAAAAAATCAGTTTCAATGAGTGGCGGTGCAGCAACCGCTACGGCATTCGATTTGCTCGTTACTAAAGAATTCGTTTTCAGTAAAGAATTTTGAGCAATTAATAAACTATTTAAGGTTAAATTTCCATGCGCTAACCCTTTTTGAATTTGACCGGAGGGAAAGCGAAATTTTTGACCGTGCAAACATTCTAACGTTTGCAAAACCTGATTGAGAACTTGGCGAACGGCCTTGGGACTCATCGGCCCGTGTAAGGCTAAATACTCGCTGAGGGTAGGATAAAGCTGTAAATTCCCCTTCGTTACCAGATAACAGCGTTCTTCATTGGCATCTGCGATCGCATCCCAAGGGTGAATCAGCCGAAAATCCTGCACCCGTCCATCGGCTAAATTCAACCCCGCCACCCGTTCAAACACCTGCTTTCGCAGCCGAGTTTCCTCTGGGTTAAAACACCGTTCCGGCAGCAAATACTCCTTAATGAGAACCGGCTGGTTATCCGAAACCTGAATTCCCTGATAGAGTCTTCCCAAACCGCGCTGTTCCAGCAAGCCTTCAATCCGGTAGCGTCCCTTATTGCCGCGAATCTCCGCCTTCTCTAGTAAAATCGCCGGAAAGCCGCATTGCTGACAATATTTAAAGCCCAAAGTTTGAGCGCGATCGCAACTTAAAGGATTGCCAACCCCACAATCATACTGAGCATACAACGGCTCAATCGCCTTGGGCACCTGGCGACGCGCTTCGGCGACAACCTCAGTTTCCGGTAGCGCTTCCTCCTCTTCCTGAAACGCCTCAAAATCTGGTCGGAAACTCCGCAGATAAGAAAACATCCAGCGCAATTGCTGGGGTAGCAAGCGTTCTAAATTACTCAGCGCTTGACTTTTAGCAAAATCTCGCCGACGAGTGACTTCACCGCTAGCCCGTCTAGAGAATTCCTGAGACAAACCCCGCGTCAAGCTTTTTCTTTTCTTGGCCATGATTGTCCTATCTTGCAAGCATAAGCTTAGTGAGTACCGCTACCACCGCCAACTTGTAATTGACGCATTAACGCAGTAGACGCAGACTCAACCCCACTAAATAATTCATTCAACAAATCCACATTTTGACCAAAAGTCCGGACTTGAGAATGAATGCTACTGAGCCGAGACCACTCTTGGTCGCCCGTGCTGAAAACCGGAATATCAGTGCGAGGGGGTCTGGCGCTGCGTTCGGCTTCCATACCTTGCGCCCAAATCCGAAATTCTTCAGGCGTGAAGATCCCATTTTTAGCCCCATTGCCCATCACCAACACTTCTCGAATCTGTCCCACCACTGTCAAGATGGTTGTGTATTTTTCTTGATTGCGACCCGGTGCTTGTCCCGACTGCTGCGATGCTCGATCTTGACGTGCAAAGTTATCTAAATCAACCCCTAAGCGCCAATAATCTGTACGACGTTGAGCAATGCGCTGTTGCAGTTGATTGCATTTCAGTGCAAAGTTATTTAATGCAGTTTGATATCTTTCCGTTGCTTGACGAATGGCTAATAGTTCGCGAGCGCCTTCAATCGCATCGCACCGACTTTTAATTTGTTCAAGCCGCGAATTAATTTCACGCACTTCGGAAGCGTAAACAAAGTCTGTAATTTGTCCGAGTACATCAGAAACACTAGAGGGCATACTCAGGGAAGGACCTGCTGGAGAAGCTGTTGCTTCACCCCCTTCAGCAGGACGATCCATTCCGGTTTGAACATTACGGACAACCAGATTTCCCTCTTCGTTCAGCGTCATGTACGTTGGGTTATGAGTGGGTCGCTGTTCAGCCATTATCTGGCGACGGTTGCGAACCGCACCGACCCACGCCTCACCATGACGTACTGTATTCGTAAAATTTGTAATCGTTGCAGGAGCGCCACTGATAACTGAGGCCGTTAGATCGATCGTTTTGCCTACATTACGCACAAATTGCTTAACTTGGTCAATTTCTGCCTGTCTGCGACGATCTGTTTCTCCCTCTGCATCAACGCTTTGTCGTTCAACCCCCAGTAAGTTTCTTTGAAAGCCTAGATATTCGACATTCATTTGTCGAGCAGCTTGCGTGGTCTCATCAGACAAGGTGGTTACAGTATCATCTGAGGAGGGGATGTGGAGATTTCCAGCTAAGTTACCGCCAACATAGGCATCTCTTGCTCTAGCTGCAACGTCTGCTGCATCGCTCAAGCCTGAAGTTAAAGCCGAGACCATCGCTTGAGGATCGGTAACGCCCAACATATTTTGCATTGCGTCTAGGCGCGTTAAAGAAGTAAAGAAACTGTTAGCTCTAGGCACCCAAGAATTGTATTGATTGGCTCTTTCCTGTTGTTGCTGCTTGTGATTGGTCATGGTATCTATGTGGTTCTGACACCAAGTCACCGCATTTTCGTAGAGTTCTTTAGCAATTCCCCAAGGCGCGAATAAAGCATCATCGCCTCGCACTTTGCCTGCATATCGCTCTTTTGTTCTAGCACGAGCTACGATTTGCCCATCAAGAAAGCCTAAAGAAGGGAGAACATGGCTTAAGCGGGCATCTGCATAAACCCCTCTAGCCATCAGGTCTTCTGTTGCACCATCTGTGTCAGAGAGCATACGATGGCTAAAACCAGCTTCTCCAGGACCAACAACATTACCGCGACTGTCAGCCAGGAATGTCATCTGACTCGGATCTCCCCCTACATGTTGATTGCCACGATTTCGTCTTTGAATGGTCGGAGAGTTGGGAGTTAGGTGAGTTGATAATGTTTGTTCTTGACGACACTGAATGGAGGCTCCCCCCGTTTGTTGGACGACGTGGGTGAGTTCGTGGGCGGTGAGTTGCAAGTCTGTGGGCGATTTTCCGGCACCAAAATAGACATCATGTCCGTGGGTGAAGGCTTGCGCGCCTAGGTTGCGGTTCATCTGCACGGCGTTGCTGTCGGTATGCACGCGCACTTGACTAAAGTTGACTCCAAAGCGGGGTTCCATGAAGCTACGAACTTCATTGGGTAAAGGGCTACCGCCACCTTTGCTATTGTTGAGTTGATTTTCTACGGTGTCGCTGGCTGTAAAGCTTGCCTCTTGCGATCGCTGCAATGAGCGTTTCATCTGCAATTCTTCTTCTTCTAGTGCAGATTCTCGTTGGATGAGGGGTTTCATCTGAAGTTCTTCCTCATCTTCTAGTGCAGATTCTCTTTGGCTGAGGGGTTTCATCTGCAACTCTTCTTCTTCTAGTGCAGATTCTCGTTGAATGAGGGGGTTCATCTGCAACTCTTCTTCTTCTAA
>JAAHGE010000362.1 GCA_010672635.1 Desertifilum sp. SIO1I2
CGTGTGCTTCCGATCTGGTATCGTCGATCTGTTAACCCAATGCGTCAATAGTCTGGTCAACACCGTAGACGAACGCTACGTTAAGCTGATTATCGTTGATGATGGCTCTGTCGAAGCCAAAACCCGCGACTATCTGAAAAAACTCGAAGCCGAAAAAGTTTTAAGCTGTCGCGTTATTCGACCCGAAAGACCCGACAATCAATTTAATTATGCCCGTTTAATGAACATTGGGACAACCGCCGCCGATACCCCCTATGTTCTTCACCTGAATAACGATATTGAAGCTACCACCCCCGGCTGGTTAGAAGAAATGATGGGGTGGATGTCTATTCCAGGGGTGGGTATTGTTGGTTCTCGCTTACTGTATCCCGATCAAACCCTACAACACGCAGGCGTTGTTGTCGGTTCCCATAATGGTTTAGCCGATCATCTGTTTCACAAATTAGCTAAAGAAGAATTAGGCTATATTTTCCTTCCCATTGTGTCACGTAACGTCACCGCCGTTACAGGCGCTTGCTTGCTGACCTCTACAGAACTCTACCATCAATTGGGAGGCTTTGATGAAGCTAACTTCTCCATTGAATTTAACGACGTAGACTACTGTTTGCGCGTTAATCAAGCCGGCTATCGCGTCGTTTATACCCCCCAATCTACCTTAATTCACCTCACCAGCGCTTCGCGAGGCGATTATTACAACCCCAAAGAACATCTCAATATCTTGGCAAAATATCGCGGCTTCCGCGATCCATTCTTTAATGAAAATCTCGATCTAGATTCGATGACGATGAAGCTAGAACCGCTGCATTTTTTGCATCATAGCCGGGTTTCTAGCTTAAAAATTTTGCTAATCACGCATAACCTTAACCTAGAAGGTGCGCCAATTATGGCGTATATTTTTGCACAATACTTTGCGACACAAGCTAATTGTCAGGTTAGCGTTATTTCTCTACAAGATGGTGACTTGCGCGAAGAATACGAAAAATTGGGTATTCCAGTTAAAGTCGTCGATCGAGATCTTGCTATTATCCGCGAAACCCGTCAGGAATATCAAACCCGCTTGAAAGCCTTTGGAAAAAGTATCGATATTTCTGAATTTGATATTGTGGTTAGCAATACCATGATTGGCTTCTGGGGAGTGGAACTCGCCAGACTGTTCAATATCCCCAGCGTCTGGCATATTCACGAAAGTAGCACGATTGAAAATAGCCTCAATCATTTCTTTGGTGACTCTTGGCGCGATGAAATTCGCGAAGTTCTCCAAGATAGCTTTGGCAATGCTAGCCGCGTTGTTTTTGTCGCCGATGCCACTCGCAAAATCTTCCATGAGTGGGATATCAACGGTCGATTTAGAACCCTTTATGGCGGGATGAATTTAGATAAAATCAACGAGTTTCGCCGCAATCATACGAAGTCAGAATTGAGGAAGAAATACGGAATTGGTGAAGACAAAACTGTTATTTCTATTATAGGTACCACCTGCGAACGCAAGGGACAACATATCTTTTTAGAAGCGATTAAGCAACTCGAAAAGAAATATGCTGGGAAAGCCGATAATCTATGTTACTTAATTGTGGGTGCGAGGGAAACGATTTATCTAGAGTTCCTGCGACAGAACATTAAGAAACTGAACCTGAAAAATGTGCGAATTATCCCAGAAACGCGCGAGGTTTATGACTTTTTCGGCTTAAGCGATATCTTTGTTTGTGCCAGCTTTGAGGAATCTTTCCCTAGAGTGGTGTTAGAAGCAATGGCGTTTGAGTTGAAAATCGTCAGTACCAGCGTCTTTGGTATCCCAGAGATGATTGGCGATCGCCAAGAAGCATACCTCGTTCCGCCCGGAAATGCAAAAGCGATCGCCGCCGCCTTACTCGAATGTCTAGAAGACGACTACTCCAACCGCCTCCCCGGAAACGCCTACGCCAGAGTTACCCGGCTGTTTGATAACCAAGTTCAACTTCCCAAACACCTCGAACTCCTTAAAGAAGTCGCCTTAAGCGATAACCCAGGCTACGCTATTCTGAATGATTGACTGCAACCCTCACCCCCAACCCCTCGCCCTCTGGGAGAGGGGAGTTAATTAACTTCTAGCCTGGTTTCTAGTTCCCTTTCCCCTAGGGAGAGGATTAGGGTGAGGGGCAATACCTGCTACGCTATCCCAACCTACTAATGACCCATCATCAACCCGACTTCATCATCATCGGCGGTCAAAAATGCGGTACTACCTCCCTCTACAATTACCTGATTCAACACCCCGAAATTGCCGCCGCCGCTACCAAAGAAGTCCATTTTTTCGATCTGCAATTTGACAAAGGCGTGGAATGGTACCAGGCGCAGTTTCCCGAACATGGCATTACCGGGGAAGCTAGTCCTTACTATATCTTTCATCCCCTAGTACCCCAACGCATTCACCAGCTTTATCCCAATGTTAAACTCATCGCCTTACTGCGCGATCCAGTAGCGAGAACCATTTCCCACTACTTCCATGAAGTGAGACTGGGCTTTGAGGAGTTAAGCTTAGAAAGTGCGATCGCCGCCGAAACCACCCGACTCCAAGGCGAAACCGAAAAAATGATCGCCGATGGCAGCTACTATAGCTTTAACCATCAACACTACACCTACCGTTCGCGCAGCCTCTACCTCGATCAGCTTAAATGCTGGCACCAATATTTTCCATCAGACCAATTGCTAATCCTCGAAAGCGAGGAATTCTATAGAAACCCCGCGCTTGTTGTTAACCAAGTCTTTGAGTTTCTCCAACTCCCACCCTATCAGCTAGCGCAATACAACATATACAATATGGGGGATTATTCGCAGGTCAGCGAAACCATCCTGCACCAACTGGGTGACTCTTTCCAACTCTATAATCAGCAACTCGCCGCCTATCTCGGCAGAGAATTTACTTGGCACAATTATGACAAATCTATCGGGAAAAATCGACTACGAGGACGCTTGGGACAAATACGCCAAGTCTTGGCAAAATATTCACCCTGGACAAAACTACATCGGGGATGAATGGATTGGTCAACAAGCCGGGGCTGCTAACAGCCTAGCAGAATACGAATCCCTGATTGAAAATCACTTGATTGCCCCCTATATCGCCTCAGAAGATACCGTTTTAGAAATTGGCATTGGCGGAGGCAAAACTGCCGCCTTGCTGCTTAAACACTGTCAGAAGCTTGTCTGTGCCGATATCTCTGCTGAAATGCTGCAAGCCACCCAACGGCGTCTAGGGGAAGACCGAGTTTCCTACGTTAAATTAGATGGTCTGACCTTAAACAACATCCCCCCAGAAAGTATGGATGTCTGCTTCTGCTACGACACAATGGTTCACATCGAACCCAGAGACATCTACAACTACCTGGTGCAAATCCCCCCCCTGATGCGTGGGAAGCGCTTGTGCTTGTTCCACCACAGCAACATCCTTACCCCCCTCGGTTGGGAAAAATTCCTCAACGACTATCCCCACAACCTGATGGGAAAACGGGATGGAACCGCCTTTTCGGTTATGAGCGATCGCATCATGGAAAAATTCCTCACCCATCTCGGCTACGAAATCCTTCACAAAGAAACTGAACTCGTCCCCCGCGACTGTATTTGGATTTGTAAGTCTCCCTTTCCTAGTGCTGAGTGCTGAGTGCTGAGTGGGAAGTGAGTGCTGAGTAGAAAGTGCTGTAGCTTGCTTCTGCGTAGCAGTGTGCTGAGTGGGAAGTGAGTGCTGAGTTAATAGTTACCAAGTTTTTCTATCTCTTCTTCCCCAACTCCTAACTCCCAACTCCCAACTCCCCTCTTCCTCAACCCCTAACTCCCAACTCCTAACTCCCAACTCCCCTCTTCCCCAACTCCTAACTCCCAACTCCCACCTCCCTTCTTCCCCACCCTCTTTTCCCAATACTCATGAGAATCCTATTCCTACATCCCAACTTTCCGGCGCAATTTCGCCACCTCGCCACCGCCTTTGGTAGCGATCCCAAAAATCAAGTCGTCTTTGCGACCAAAAACGAACGGCCTGAATGGGTGATTCCTGGCGTCCAAAAGGTCGTCTATACCCCCAGTCGGGAACCCAGGGCCGAAACGCATCATTACGTCCGTACTCTAGAAAGTGCTGTTTTGCAGGGTCAAGCTGTTTATCGCGTCGCCGAACAACTCCGGTCGATGGGATTTGTCCCCGATATCATTTATGGTCATTCGGGTTGGGGGCCCACCTTGTTTATGAAGGAAGTGTTTCCCGATGCGCCATTGATGTGTTACTTTGAGTGGTTCTATCATGCGCGCGGGGCCGATGCGGACTTCGATCCCAGCGATCCCCTAACGGCTGATGACCTGTGCCGCATTCGGGTGAAAAATTCCCCCATCCTCCAAGATCTCTATACTTGCGATTGGGGAGTCTCGCCAACGCAGTGGCAGCGATCGCAATTTCCCCCCGAATTCCAAAACAAAATCTCTGTCCTGCACGATGGCGTCGATACCAACTACTTTAAGCCAGAACCCGGTGCCAAACTGATTCTCCCCAGCTACGAAAATCGTCCGCCCCTGGATTTGTCAGGAGTTGATGAGATTGTCACCTACGTCGCGCGGGGAATGGAACCCTATCGCGGCTTCCCCCAATTTATCGAATCCCTCGCCTATCTCCTCGAACGCCGTCCCCACTGTCACGTTGTCGTCGTCGGTTCAGAACGGGTTTGCTACGGAAAATCCCTCCCCGACGGCAAATCCTACAAGCAACAAATGCTAGAACAGGTGAAGCTAGACCTATCGCGGGTGCATTTCGTTGGGTCTTTACCCTACGGGATGTATCTGAAAGTAATTCAAGCCTCTTCTGCCCACATTTACCTGACTCGCCCCTTCGTCCTCTCCTGGTCGATGATTGAGTCCATGTCCACCGGCTGCCTCATTGTCGGTTCAGATACAGCCCCCGTCCGCGAAGTCATCCAAGACGGCGTTAACGGCTTACTGGTAGACTTCTTCGCTCCCAAAGAAATCGCCAACCGCGTCTGCGAAGTTCTGGATCATCCCACAAAAATGGCTCACGTCCGCGCCAAAGCCAGAGAAACCGCCCTAGAACGCTACGATCTGCAAAAGCTCCTACCCAAGCATATGCAACTGATGCAGGATATCGCCTCCGGTCAACTCCCCTCCCAACCCAGCAAGGAAAACGGGAAAGCCTCTAGCAATAAGAAAAAGCAAAGTAAAGGCTTTGCCTTGAAATAAAGTTTTGATAAAAACCGACAGCTTCTTCAGGGTACAACCCCCTTCTGCCTGAAGAATGCTGCATAATTTTCCCAGGCTTGCCCTAATGCACTTCTAGTAGGTTTTCCTAAGTCAAGCTCGTCAATCCCTTGACTGAAACCCCGTAGTATTGCTAGAACCATTGAAACTTTAAGGAAATTTAGCAGTCATACGGGTGGTAGAGGAGGTATTTTTCCGAACCATGATGCTATGATAGGCTCTGGAAAAATCTAGTCGGCTCCCAGCTTGGGATAGCGCGAAGGGTAAAAATTTTAATGCGACAGCATTGCTAATTATACCTGCCGACA
>JAAHGE010000363.1 GCA_010672635.1 Desertifilum sp. SIO1I2
TAACCCCCCAACCCCCAGTAAATCAATGCTGCTGGTAAAGAAACGATTGGCTATGGGTGAAGTTTCCCATAGGGGAGAATGCACTTTCGTGCGATCGCCTTCCCCAGTTGCGGCGATATTCAAAGCGAGCGATAAAACACCAATGACTTCTTGGCGCTCGTTTCGCAGGGGGTAATTGTACCATTCACAGACAAGGGTTTCGCCCGATTTCGTCCGGTTGCGATTAATACTATAGGTTCCCCCCGTTTGATTCAACAAACTCTGAAAAATGCTGTCCACTAGCGCTCTAGCTTCCTGGGGGACAATCAATTCCACCGCATGACGACCAATAGCTTCGGCTGGCGTGTAGCCAAACAGTTTGGTTGCAGCCTGATTCCAGTCGATCGCCTCAAATCGGGTATTCCACTCGATCGCAGCAAAGGGAATATGCTCTTGTAAAAGCATCAGTTTTTGTTCTAGCGTTGAATTGTTCATGGGCGGGATTGTCAGTAAAGCTAGCGAACAGCGTCCAAAAATTAAGCAGGAAATTGGCGATTAGGAACGAATTGAGGCGTAAATGTTTTTGCGATCTACGTTTCAACTCGGTTGGGTGGAGATCCAAAACCCAACAGCAGCCAGCATGGGACTTTCAGCAGTGAGTGTCAGTCGATCGGCGAGGTGCCTGTATTGATTATGGCGCTCAACAACTAGGGAGTGTTGTGCGCTCGCTCAATCCCTTTTTAGCTCTCTTAAGCATTGGAGTAGGAATTTCTCAGCATTTTGGGGGAATCTTAGGACTAAGCTCTGTTTGCGGCAAGAAAAATTTAGAATCCAGGGTCATTGACGAGGATTAACTTTGGATACAGTGCAGACTTGAATCACCAAAACCTATGATTGAGAACGTTTCAAGCACGATAGTTGGCGAATGGTTGCTCGGTACAATCGGCGCGATCGCCCTGTTGAATAGTGCAATTGCTTTAAGAACTTGGCGCTTGCTCAAACAGCAACTTCCCCCTACCCCAACCGGAGACTGGGGGCACGCCTGCGCCGCCCTTGAGAGTACGAGCGAGGCGATCGCCATCTACGATCGCAACGGTCAAGCCGTTTACCTCAATCGGGCGTTTTGCCAACTGTTCGATTACACGCTAGCCGAATTTAATCGTCAAGGGGGAAGCGCTATTTTATACAGCGATCGCGCTTTGGACGAACAAATTCAACAGGCGATCGGGCAAGGGCAGTCTTGGCAAGGAGACGCGCTTATGCAACCTCGCAGGGGCGACAGCATCCCCATTTATGCCCGGATTGATGGCATTCTAGAAGCAACGTCTCTAGAGGGCTGGATTGGCATTTACACCAATATCGCCCAACGTCAACAAGCCGAAGCCCAACAGACAACTGCTCAAGAGGCTTTGGTGCAACAGGTGAACCGCGCCATTCTTTTGCGCCAGATTACCCAAGAAATTCGCTCTTCCCTCGATACCCAACAAATTTTACGGGCGACGGCTTCTTCAGTAGGTTTAAGCTTTGCGGTGAATCGCTGTACAATTCATGCCTATCAAAGTGAAGGCATGAGCGATCGCCCCACGGAGTTACCTTGCGTGGCGGAATACCTCCAACCGGGCTGGGATTCCATCTCGCGCCTCACCCTCACCTTAAGCGATTGGGTGGATGCCGAAAAACTGCTGGCCACCGACTCCGCCATTCCGTTACACTATGGGGGTTCAACGGCGCTGAAGGAACAACTCAAATCCTTGTTAGCGGTTCGCACCTCCTACCAAGGCGAACCCAACGGGATTATTATGTTGCATCAAGGCGATCGCGATCGCGCTTGGACGCCCGACGAAATTGAACTGCTTGAAGCCGTCGCCGCCCAGGTGGGAATTGCCCTCGCCCAGGCCAATTTGCTCGAACAAGAACGATCCGCCCGCCAGTTATTAGCCGAACAAAACGAAGCCTTAGCGCGATCGCAAGAAGAAGCGATCTCCGCCAACCGAGCCAAAAGCGAATTTTTAGCGATCGTTAGCCACGAAATTCGCACGCCGATGAACGCCATTATCGGTTTAAGCAGCCTCTTACTCGATACAGCCCTCACCGCCGAGCAACAAGACTACATCGAAACCATCCGCAGCAGCGGCAACAATCTGCTGGCGATTATTAATGATATTCTGGATTTTTCTAAGATTGAATCGGGCAAACTGGAGCTAGAGGAACAGCCCTTAGATTTAGTCACTTGTACCGAAGGGGCTTTAGACTTACTCGCCTCCAAAGCCGCCGAAAAGGGGATCGAACTTGCTTACGAAATTGATAGCCAAACCCCGCAACAAATTATTGGCGACGTGACGCGCCTGCGGCAAATTTTGGTGAATTTATTGAGCAACGCCGTTAAATTTACCGAGAAAGGCGAAGTCCTGGTGTCCTTGAAGTCGCGCCGACTGAATCGACAGGTACCGGGTTCAACGCAACCCTCCTACGTCATTCATTTCCAGGTCAAAGATACGGGAATTGGCATTCCCTCCGATCGCCTCAACCGCTTGTTTCAGCCTTTTAGCCAGATCGATCCTTCTACTAGCCGTCAGTATGGCGGAACCGGGTTAGGTTTAGCGATCGCCCAACGCTTAACCGAGTTGATGGGGGGTCGAATTTGGGTAGAAAGCGAACCCGGAAGCGGATCGACCTTCTGTTTTACCATCGTCGCAGGTGCGATTCGCGAAGCGATCCCTGCGGAAAACGCTTCGCCTCCCAAACCTGCCCTTCTGGTACAGCATCCCGGATCGTCCGGCGTTCGCCTCTTAATCGTTGATGATAGCCCCACCTATCGGCGGATTTTAACCCACCTGACTCAACAGTGGGGATTCCTGCCCCGCGCGGCGAGTAATGCAGAGGAAGCCTTAGCCCAACTGCAATTAACCTCAATTCCCTTTAGCGCTGCGATCGTAGACGCCCACCTGCCTCAAATGCAGGAGTTTGCCCTGTTAAAGAGAATTTGGGCATTGCCTAACGCCGCGCAATTACCCATTATTCTTCTATCTTCGGCTCGTTGTTCCGACTATCCTAACTCCCTGGTGCGATCGCCTCACATGAGCGAAATTAAGGGAATTTTAGTCAAGCCCTTGCGCTATAAACAACTTGAAAATACCCTGGCGCAAATTCTCGGACAGCAGCCAGCACCCAGTTCTCCGGTACTCAATCGAGTGCTATCTCTGCCCGAACCGCATCCTACCCCAAAATCGCTGCGAATTTTAGTGGCAGAAGATAACTCCGTCAATCAAAAGGTGATTATCCGAATGCTACAGCGCTTGGGGTATCGAGCAGATGTGGCAGGGAATGGTCTGGAGGTGCTAGCGGCCCTAGAACGCCAAGATTATGATGTGATTTTAATGGACGTGCAAATGCCGGAAATGGATGGGATCGCCACCACCGAGAAAATTCGGGCGAATGAAGCGCGAGAAGCAGTGGCGTGGGAAAATCCCCGACGGTTATGGATTATTGCGTCTACAGCGAATGCGATGCAGGGCGATCGCGAAATCTGTTTAGCAGCCGGAATGGATGATTATATTAGTAAGCCGATTCAGATTGAAGACCTGATGCAAGTATTCAGTCGCTATCCTGATGCTTCTCCTCGTTTGGAATCGGTCGATCCGCCAGTTGCGATCGCTACAGAACCGAGAATTGGCGAACCGACATTAGATACTCAAATCCTCTATACATTGTCGCGGGTGGTGGGAGATAACGCTCAAGAGGTGATGCTGGAAGTGATTGACAGTTATTTGGAAGAAACCCCGCGTTTGCTGGCTAGTCTCAAAACCGCACTCAGTCAACAGGATTTCTCAACTGTATTGCGAGTGAGCCATACGCTAAAGTCCAGTAGTGCCACAATTGGCGCAGTTACGTTGGCGCGGCTGTGTAAAGAGATTGAAGCGAACCTAAAAGCCGAACATCTCTCGTCCCTTTTTGTGCCAGAACAAAACTTACAGGCGGAATATGAGAAAGTCAAAATGGCTCTTTTAGAAACCCGCAACTTTGGGTTCCCTCAAAACGAAGCTAGCCCCAAATCGGTTTGAGTTGCTAGATAAGCGTCCAAAATTCTCTCCTCTCTCCACACTTTTCTATGACAGATTCTCTTTTACCCCAACCCTCACCGCCCCTGATTTTGATCGCGGATGATGAGAAAATGATGCGAAATTTGTTGCGCCGCGCGATGGAAAAAGAAGGTTATCAGGTGGTCGATGTCACTGATGGAGAAAGCGCGATCGCAGCTTATCAAAGCTTGCAGCCCTCGGTGGTGTTGTTAGATGCGATTATGCCTGGAATGGATGGCTTTACCTGCTGTTCTAAGATGCGCTCTTTCTTTGAGGGCGATCGCACTCCCATTTTAATGATTACAGCCCTTGACGATCCGGAGTCGGTGGATCGAGCATTTGATGCAGGGGCCGCAGATTACGTCACTAAACCCATTCATTGGCCGGTATTGCGCCAGCGGGTGAAGCGCCTGTTACAGCAGGTGTCGATGTTTCAGCAACTCGAAGCAGCCAACCAGGAGTTGCAACGCTTGGCTTCCCTCGATGGGTTGACGGGGTTGGCTAACCGTCGCTGTTTCGATCAGGTTTTAGAAAAGGAATGGCGGCGCGGAGTGCGGGAAGGTTGGAATACCACAGAAGCCCCGCAACTGTCGTTGATTTTATGCGATGTGGATTGTTTTAAGCTCTACAATGATACCTACGGTCATCAGGCGGGGGATGCCTGCTTGCAAGCGGTTGCTGGGGTATTGCAGCGGGTGGCGAGGCGTCCGGCAGATTTGGTGGCGCGGTACGGGGGCGAAGAGTTTATTGTCATTTTACCGAATACGAGTCAGGAAGGGGCGATGTATGTGGCGCGCAATATTTTGGCGGAAATGAGAGCTTGCGAGATCGCCCATGCTGCGTCTGTGGTCAGCGATCGCGTTACTCTAAGTCTGGGGGTTTCTAGCGTGGTTCCAACGAGCGAAAGTTCGCAAACCCTGCTTTTGGCTTCGGCGGATGCTGCATTATATCAGGCAAAAACAAGCGGGCGCGATCGCGCTGTTTTCCAATCTCCCGACTTGTCCGAATAACTTTCTTGGGTTTATGTCCTATCGCTATCTCTTGTTTTACAAACCCTACGACGTTCTTTGTCAATTTACTGATAATGCTTCTGAGCAACCGAGAAAAACGCTAAAAGATTATATTGATGTACCGGATGTTTATCCAGTTGGACGGTTAGATCGAGATAGCGAAGGCTTGCTACTGTTAACGAATCACGGTCAGGTGCAACATCGCCTCGCCCATCGTCAATTTGCCCATCCTCGCACCTATTGGGTACAGGTGGAACGCATTCCAGATGAATTGGCTTTGTCTCAATTACGCCAAGGGGTTAAAATTCAGGACTATCGCACCCGTCCGGCGCAGGTTCGCTTGCTGGAAGCTGAACCTTCGCTTCCTCCGCGCGATCCGCCGATCCGGTTCCGCAAGTCGGTTCCAACGGCTTGGCTAGAGATGACGCTAACAGAAGGACGCAACCGTCAAGTACGGCGG
>JAAHGE010000364.1 GCA_010672635.1 Desertifilum sp. SIO1I2
TCATCGTAAACCGTCATAAGACAATCCAAGCGGTTAAGGCCAGAGCCAAACCGTCGGCAGCGTCATCCGGTTTACGATGATATTTACGAGATTGTCCGCCAAATTCCTAGAGGGAAGGTGGCAACCTATGGACAAATTGCCGATTTAGCGCAACTGTATGGTAAGGCGCGGTTGGTGGGATATGCCCTTTATCGCGTCGATCCGAAATCGGATATTCCCTGGCATCGGGTGGTGAATGCCAAAGGGGAAATTTCCCATTCCAGCTTGCGCTACGGAACGGATTATTTGCAAAAAGCTTTATTAGAAGAGGAAGGGGTTGAGTTTAGTCCAGAGGAGAAAATTAATCTCCGCCAATACTTGTGGCAACCCCCTCGCCAAGCTGAAGATAGCGATTAGTGATGTAGGATTTCAGGGTACACTAAGCTCGATTCACCGATAACACAAGCTAATTAAGGATTTGGGCGCAGCGATTTGTGGGTTCGTCGCTTTGGGGGAAGTGACACTACTTGTCTTCCACCTTTAGCTTGCTTGTTCCGCCAATCCTCAAACATCGCATCTAAATCATAGTTAAAAGACTTAGCATGTTTTTCACGGGTGCAATGAATCTCTTCTAAAATCTCATCCTGCCACATACCTTAGTTCCCCATGAGTTCATACGGCGTACAAATTGTTGGTAACTCGTATCCAAAATCGAGACAGATTTCTGAGAGTTTTTTCTGGATTTGAGCATTAGCAATATGCTTGCAGTTCCACGTTAGCAGGTAATCCGCCATGAACTGTCGCGATCGCAATATGGGCTGCATCTTCAGCCGCTTTGGGATATATTCGCCATAAGAGATTGAACCCACTTAATGCAATTGTTGCTGCTGCTGAGGCTTTGATGATTAAGATTGCTGAATTTCCTGGAGGAGAACCTGAAGGGCGGTTTCCTTTTGGGGGTCTGCACCTTGGGCGTAGGGTAGAGGGAAGGGAACCTCTACATCTGGGGTAACGCCAACGCCTTCTAAACGGGTATCGCCATCCACATACACATCAGCGACGGCGAGGTATAACAAACTCCCATCAGACATCAAAAAAGGACGGCCTGCAACGACGGCCCCGGCGGTTTTGGTACCAACGACTGGACCGATGTTGTATTCTTTGAAACCGTAGGCGAGGACTTCTTTGGCGCTGCGGCTGCCTTCGTTGACAATCATGACGACGGGTTTTTGCCAGGTTGAGACGTTGGTATAGCGCGTACCGTCTCGCCCAATGTTGGTAAGGCTGGGGCCGCGTCCGGTGTAGATGTTGAGGACGGTGGTTGGCGATCCGCCCCATCCGTCTCTGAGGTCTAAAATGAGGCCATCGGCTTGTCTGAGACGACCGTAGAGGAGTTCTTCTTCTAGTTTCTGTTGATACTGAGCGTTTGCGTAAGACCACATATGGATGTAGCCCAGTTTTTTGCCTTGGCGTTCGATAATTTGCAGGCTAGCATTTTGAGCATCGAGGAACTGGGTGGAGGCGTCGAAGCGTTTGGGGGTGACGGCAATCTCTTGTTGGGAGTTGGGCGATCGCTCTATTCTAATATTGACAGATTCCCCAATTTGCCCTTCAAAGGAGTGTAAGGGATGGAAGGGGCGTCCATCAACGTTGAGAATGCGATCGCCAATTTGCAAGCCTGCTGTCGCGGCGGGGCCACCTTCCACTAAACTGCTAATAAAGGTTTTGCCATCTCGGTCTTGGGTGAAGATGCCAATTCCGGGATATTCAATTTTGCCATTGGGAAAGTATTGTTTCAGGCTTTCCTGTAATTCGGGGAGACGCGGTGCAAAGATAGCCCAAATTTGATAGTAGGCGGGGTTATCGGGGGTGTAATAGTAGGTGTGGGAAGTTTGCAGTTCGGCCAGCATTTGGTTGACAATGCGGCTGGTTTCTTCAGGAGACTGGGCTTGCTGGACTTGGGGGCGGTATTGTTCTTTTAGGGCCGACCAGTCTTTACCATTAAACTGAGGATCGTAGAAGCGATCGCGCACAGTTTCCCAAATTCGATCGAAATGCTGTACCTGTACGGGTTGCGTCGCTGAGAAACTGGGGGAAATCAACCAAAACAAGAAGACAGCGGATACACTGAGGAAAAAGGCGATCGCACTCTGACGCATCTGTATCAGTTTTTTTGTACTCATCCCCATCTTGACCTTGAAGCTTGCTTTCCTATGGTAGTGAATGCTGACGGGAATTGGGCGAGTTTAACCGGAAAATTGGGATGGAATGTCATTCCTCTCCTTTGAAATTGCAGTTTTCTCTCCATAAAATTCTATATTTTTTACATTTCTTTGTCAGAATGCAAAAAAAGTTTATCTGCGTTGCTATCAGTTAAAAAAATATTGCATTCCCTTCAGAAAAATCCCAAAGTTCGCTACAACAAAGAAGTAGGGAAGAGGCAATTATATATGGCTGCTATCGTCAGCAAAAACAATAACCCCCTCCAGTGGTCTACCTTAATTCTATGTGCCATTGGATTTTGGATCAGTGGCAGCCTGGTTTTGGATCTAATTATGATGCCAGGTCTGTATAGTGCGGGAATGATGAATCAACCCGGATTTGCGTCAGCCGGTTTCTCGATATTTTGGACATTCAACCGCCTTGAATTACTCTGTGCTTCGGTTGCTTTAACTGGAATTCTCGTCCTCAACCAGGCGAAAACCGAGACCCTGAAACCTCCCCGTTTAGCCATAATTTTAGGATTGATTTTATTGGGGATTGCGTTAATCGACACTTACGGTTTAACGCCACAGATGAGTGCTTTGGGATTAAACCTCAACCTCTTTGAACCGACGGCTGAAGTTCCCAGCGAGATGATTCAGATGCAAAGTGGTTATTGGGCGTTGGAATTGATTAAAATAGCAACTTGCGGCGCAATTCTCAAGCTTTGTTATGGCGATCGGGTATCGGCCCAATAATAACTCTGTTAAGCTTGACAAGAAAGAGCGTTCGCTCCAATATCTCTCAGGAAGTCCCTACTTTACTCGGTAGGGATTTTTATTTTACCGTCATTTGACTTGCATTTTTCCGAGAAAAGAGATACCGTAGGAATACTGATTTTTAATCGGGGAAATCAATTTCGGGTGCAAACAAGCTTTGCAAGCGTTGCAGTTGAGAACCTACTTGATAGAGTAAGTCGCCTTTCCCCAACAGGTAAGCCGCTTGGGTTTGGGAACCTCCCAGGATAATTTTAGAATCGGCTTCGCTAGCAGTTCTTAAGGCCACTCGTCCGGGTAAATTAGAACGGATGATGGGGGTAACGATTCCGGCTTCTGGTCGTTGGGTGGCGACAATCAGATGAATTCCCGCCGCGCGGGCCATCGCACCCAGGCGTTTTATACTTTGTTCGAGTTCTGTGCGCGTGTCTTTTTCCGCCATGAAATCTGCATATTCATCAAAGATGCAGACAATGCGGGCGGGGTAGGGGAGAGTGTTTAGCGTTGTAGCTAGCTAAGTCGGAACATTTGGATATCTCAAACTGCCGATAGCGGTTCTCCATTTCCTCTACTAGATCGTACATTAAGGCGATCGCGCGATCGCTCTGTTTCACAATCGGTGCGTATAGCCAGGGGATATCCTCAAATTCAGGAAATGTCACCCGTTTGGGATCGACGAGGGCAATTTGTAACTGTTGGGGAGAATGGCGATACAGTAAACTCAGCAACACCGAACGCAGAAACTCGCTTTTTCCGCTTCCGGTGGTTCCCCCTACCAGGAAGTGACAGGTATTGGGATCGGCTAAATTGGCTTGAATTAGCTTGCCATCTAAGTCTACCCCAATGGCGATCTGTGGGGGTTGGGTCGGTGAAGTCTTCTCAGTTTGAATATAGCGATCGAAGTAGGCAACTTGGCGATCGCTCCGAGGTAAATCTATACTGACATATCCCGGTTGCGGCGCGATCAATGGGGCGCTAGCAATACCGAGTTGAACCTGTAAGTCATCGGATAGTTTAAGAACCGAACTCACTTTAAACCCTAACTGGGGTTTGAGTTTGACTCGGATAAACGCCGGCCCGACAATGGTTCCTAGATAGTTGACTTGAATTTTAAAAGATTCTAACAATGTTACCAAGTCCTGACCGATGCGATCCGCGTCTGGAGGTGGGGGTTCTGGCGCAACATCTCTCAGGCTTGGGGTTGGCGTCACTTCGTCTGTGGGATTTGTTGCAACTGCAATCGGAGACGCGTCAAAATAGGTTTGACAGGTCTGTTGTTGCGGACACATGGGACACAGCAAGTCAGGTTGCGCGGTTGGGGGTGGCGGGTTAGGTTGCGGCGGTTCCCAGGCTATCCACTGGCGCATCTGTTGCAGTTTGTAGGGAATTAGGCGATGCAAGTTATTTTCTAGGTCTTGCCAGCTAAAAGTCAATTCATGCCACTCTGGGATGACGCTATACACCGCCGAGTCAACGGGAACCTCTAGCTTTTCTCGTCGCAATTCTTCCCGCAGCATATAACTATACAGCGCAGCTTGGGCCAGTTGAGCGGAAGGATCGGGGGAAACATAGGTTTTATATTCTAAGATGCAGAAGCGATCGCGCTCAAGATCGTACGCTAAACCATCAAAGCGTCCTCTCACCCGTTGCTGGCTACCGTCGGGAAGGGTAAACTCGTGCTGAAGATCGGTTCCACAATCAATCAGGGTTTTGGGAATCACCTGTTGAGCAGTACAATAATGGCGATTGCGAATCAGCAGTTCTGTCCAACGGCGAATTAAACCTTGCAATCCTTGCCAGATTTGATAGAGTGCTTGGACTTTATCGGGGTTAGACTGAAGCGCGGTTTGTAAGTGAGGATAGAAGACTAACTCGTAACAGAGTTTTTGCATCTGGGGGGCAAGGTCTTCTAAATTAAGGGTATCGGCTTCTGGGGTAAATAAGGTCTGAAAGCGCGGTTCTTGGTGCATTACCTTCAGACATCGATCCGCTAAGTCGTGAAAGTCTACGCCAATACGGGAAACGCTACCTGGTGGAATAAACATCATCATCCCACCATTGCGATGTCCTAAGTAAAACAGACGGGGACATTCAAAGGCAACCCTAACTTTAGTGACGCTGAAAGAATTAGACTTGGGGGAGATAGGTTGCGACATCGATCCGTTATCTAGCTTGGTGGGTTGAGGATTAAGCAGCGATAAAAGATGTCGATGGACTTGGGCAAGATATACTGCGTCCATCTTGGCATATTCTAGTTGTTGGGAGCTTAGGGGTCGCTTCCCCCAATCGCTAATTTGAGATTCGGTATCGATGCTGGAGAGTTGGCAAACTTTGATCGCTAGGGTCTTGAGTTTGCGATCGCCAGTCTCTAAAATCGGTAAAGGGATTTTGTTGGCGAGTTTCAAGGTACAGGTGACGTTACAAGCAACCTGTCTCCCTAGGAACTTAAGGTCATAGCCGGAATTGTGAAAGACTTTCTCGATCTCAGGATTAACCATAATCGATTGAATAAACCGATCGCTTA
>JAAHGE010000365.1 GCA_010672635.1 Desertifilum sp. SIO1I2
TATCCTGGTTGGCATGATTATCCTACTTGCCTTGGTTGGACAACTGGTCATCCAAGGCTTGCCCCGATTAACCCCTAGCTTCTTCCTCTCCTTTCCGGGGCGTCGCCCAGAAGAAGCCGGGATATTATCCGCATGGGTGGGGAGTAGTTTAATTATGTTCGTAACTGCGATCGCCGCCATCCCCATCGGCATCGCCTCCGGCATTTACCTCGAAGAATACGCCCGGAAAAACTGGCTAGCAGACCTCATTGAAATCAACGTCACCAACCTTGCAGGCGTTCCCTCCATCGTCTACGGACTGCTCGCCCTCGGTTTATTTGTCTACAAACTCAACCTCGGAGAAAGCATCCTCACCGCC
Source organism: Desertifilum sp. SIO1I2 (assembly GCA_010672635.1). Classification (GTDB taxonomy): domain Bacteria; phylum Cyanobacteriota; class Cyanobacteriia; order Cyanobacteriales; family Desertifilaceae; genus Desertifilum. Next base: position 359 of record JAAHGE010000365.1, read on the forward strand.
GGGTTAACCCTCGCCCTGCTCATCCTCCCCGTGATCATCGTCACCACCCGCGAAGCCCTGCGAGCCATCCCCAACAGCCTGCGCGAAGCCGCTTACGCCCTGGGTGCCAGCAAATGGCAGATGATTTGGGATCATATCCTCCCCTACGCCACAGGTAGCATCTTAACCGGGGCCATTATTGGACTGGCTAGAGCTATCGGCGAAACTGCCCCCTTAATCACCATCGGCGCGCTTACCTTCATCGCCTTCTTACCCGACTCCCCTTTTAAAAGCGAATTCCCCTATCTCTCTTGGAACTGGCTGCAAGCCCCCTTTACCGTCATGCCCATCCAGATGTTTAACTGGGTGTCTCGTCCCGATCCTGAATTTCAGCTCAACGCCGCCGCCGCCGGGGTTGTCCTGATTGGCATGACCTTAATCATGAACGGCATTGCAATTTATCTGCGCTATCGTCTGCGTCAAGGTATCAAATGGTAGAACAAAAAACCCCTCCCTCTCCCCTCGCCCTCACCTTCAAAGCTGAAGTCAAAAATCTCAGCTTTTACTACGGTGCCAACCAAATTCTCAAAAGCGTCAGTTTGGGCGTTGCCAAAAAATGGGTGACAGCCTTAATTGGGCCGTCGGGTTGCGGCAAAACCACCCTATTGCGCTGCTTTAACCGCTTGCATGACCTCTATCCCGATAACCGCTATGAAGGAGAAATTTGGCTAGACTCCGAAAAGCATAATATTCTTAGCCGGCGCGTCGATCCGATTGAGTTGCGGATGCGGATCGGTATGGTGTTTCAACGCCCCAACCCGTTTCCCAAATCTATTTACGAAAATGTTGCCTATGGGTTGCGCGTGCGGGGAATCTCTCGACGCAATGATGTGGATGACAAGGTAGAGTTTGCCCTCCGCAATGCCGCCTTATGGGATGAAGTCAAAGATCGTCTGAATCAACCTGCCTATGCGCTTTCTGGCGGTCAGCAACAGCGCCTCTGCATTGCCCGCGCTTTGGCAACTGACCCGGAAATGATTTTGTTTGATGAACCGACTTCTGCTCTCGATCCAATCGCCACCGCCAGTATTGAGGAGTTGATTAGCCAACTCAAAGAACAGGTGACGATTCTGATTGTGACGCACAGTATGCAGCAAGCGGCTCGGATTTCGGATTACACCGCCTTCATGTATTTGGGGGAAATGGTGGAATTTGACGAGACGAAGAAGATTTTCACCAATCCGGCACAACAACAAACGGCAGATTATGTCAATGGGCGTTTTGGCTAAAAAGAAGGGTTTACTTCCAGGAGTTCAGATGCTCTATCGTCCGATGTTATATCTATCGGTGGGGTTGCATTGGGCGTTCTTGCTGATTCCTTTACCGTCTCCTCCCCCAGAGGAGGAAGTGACGGAAACGCTGCCGGTAGAGGAACCTGTGAAGTTAGCGCAATTGCTGGCACCGACGCCACCTTCGCCACCTTCGCCAACGCCTGCGGTTCAACCCCCGCCGAAAGTGGCTGCGGCAAGTCCCCCGCCGCCTGCACCGTCGCCGCCCGCGCTGACACCCCCGCCACCCGCACCCCTTGAAGCACCAACGCCCGAACCGACCCCAGAGGCGAAGCAGGAGGAGGAGAAGGAGCAAAAGGTATCAGCGGAGGATTCACCTGAAGTTGAGGAGATGGCAGAAGACGTGCCAGAAGTCGCAAAGGTTGAGGAAACGCCAACGCCGGAACCCTCGCCAGATTTAGCGGCGTTCAAGGACGTGTTTGGCGAGGTGGAGGCGAACCCGGATGAGTTGGTGGATGCTTATTTGTTTGCTCAACCGGAGTTGTTCTTTACGCCGGAAAGCCTTGCCACTGAGGGCGATCCGGTGAAGCGGGCGGGTATTAATCGGATTCAGTGGATTTCGTTGAAAAAGCCGGATCGGGTGCTGGAGGAGATGCTGGAACCGGATTTACACAGTAGCGGGATGAGTGCGATCGCCCAAGGCGAGTATGGGGGAGGTGAGGTTTACTCTTTAAATAAGGATGGGGTGGTGTTGGGGTATCTCAATTTGGTTCCCACGAAGGGCAGTATTGGCACGATGATTGTGATGTGGAATCGCGACCCCAATGCTAACCCCTAAACTTGTTCGTTTCGCTACAATTCCCTAACCTTGTAAGATCCTCCGTTGGGGATAAGGTTCTGGGGGCGATCGCTCTCTTTGAGTATGAGGTAATCCAGAGGCGTCTATTTCTACACTGGCTTTAATCTCAGATTTTGCACCCTCCTGAGTAAGACCTGAGAAACCAGGTTTCAGATTGAGCAATTGGTAAGAAACCCGGTTTCTGGCACTGGTGCAAGATGTGATTTGAATTCAACCTGAAAAAGGAGCCAAAATTGTGAGCGATCGTCAGCAACAACGAGCTATTGGAGTTTTTTCGGATGCTCAAACCACCCAAGAGGCACTACAAGAATTGCAAAGCGCGGGTTTCCCAATGGAGAATGTTTCTGTAATTGGGAAGGATGCCGATCCCGATAAGCAGGTGGGAGGGGCCGAAGTGAGCGATCGCATTGGCGAGACGAAGGTGGAAAGCGCCACCTCGGCGGTGGCGAATGCTGCGAGTTCTGGGGCTTTTGGAACGGTCATGCTCGGTTTAACCAGTCTGGCAATTCCTGGGGTGGGGCCGGTGGTGGCCGCCGGATCTTTGGCGACGGCTTTGGTGGCGACCCTCGGAGGACAAGGCGCAAGCGCTTTAGCCGCCCATCAAATTGAGCAAGCCCTTGGCGATTTAGGCATCCCGGAAGCGCAAGTGAATGTCTATGGCGAACATCTCCACCAAGGCGATTATCTCGTTTTTGTGGAAGGAACTGCCGATCAGTTGAGTCAGGCGGAGGGGGTTTTTGGGGAGCAGATCCAAGATTGGAGCGTTTACGCTTCCTAGAGGCTTAGGGGATGCTTTAGTGCGATCGCGCTGAGGAGTAGCTATCGCGATCGCTGCGATCGCAATAATCTGTACAGGAGAGCGCTTCCTCAGTTAAAGCAATCTGAGGATGAATCGTGCATTTCAGATAATAACTGCCGGTGAAAAATTGACACTGGGTACACGGAATCTGGTGCAGGGTTTTAAGGTGAGTAACGCCTTTTTTGAAGGATACAAAGGTACTCCACAAAAATCCTAGAATGGCAATCCAAGTAACTGTAAAACAGAGAAGGTGTAACACGGCACATCGACCTTAATCAAAGAAGCTCTTTATCTCATTAACCTTTATTGAATCCGTCTGTTTTGCTCTCTATCCTACGATGGGGTTTTCAGTGAAATCTGAATGTAATGACACGAACAAGGATAGTTACGTCGGTTGAGTCAAGACACAAAACCCAACACCAACCTAGCTAGGGTTGAGTTTCGCAAGACTCAACCGACGATAGTATAAGACTTTCAAAACATAAAATCTCGACCTCTTAATTTTGTTGCAGTTCTTATAAAGAAATGTTGAGAAAAATGTAGGCTTCTGTTTTGCCTTGCAAGTATCGCCCTTAACAGTTGAGTTTTATCTGAATCTACCTCTTAAGTTAGAGAAGCGAATTCTCCAAAGTCGCTAAGTTGTTTATTACTTCTAGAGAGCTGGATTTTATCTTGCCTTATGGAGCTAAACTTGGGAAATTAAGCCTTCAGGACTTACGTAACTCATTGACCGTAAGACCTGACTTTTTCTATCTACACAATTTCCAGCTCAATCTATTAGTAAACATCCAATTTTTTAATGCTGCAATTGCTAAAGCCTTGCTCGTTCGGCTTAAACCGGGCCAGCAAACTAGGTTCGCTAAATGGAGGATGTAAGTAAAATACATGGCAGCAAAATTTCCAAAATTTAGTAAGGATACCGCCCAGGACCCGACAACTCGTCGGCTCTGGTACGGGATTGCCACAGCGCACGACTTTGAAGGTCAAGATGGGATGACGGAGGAGAATCTTTACCAAAAGATTTTCGCCTCCCATTTCGGTCATTTGGCCATCATCTTCCTGTGGACTTCCGGCAACCTGTTCCACGTCGCCTGGCAGGGTAACTTCGAGCAGTGGATCAAAGATCCGCTCAACATCCGTCCCATTGCTCATGCAATTTGGGACCCTCAATTTGGTTCGCCCGCCGTGGATGCCTTCACGCAGGCGGGTGCCAACAACCCAGTTAACATTGCCTATTCCGGGGTTTATCACTGGTGGTACACCATCGGGATGCGGACGAATAACGACCTCTACCAAGGGGCAATATTCCTCCTGCTTCTCTCCGCAGTCTTTCTATTTGCGGGTTGGTTGCACCTTCAGCCCTTATTCCGTCCGAGCTTATCTTGGTTCAAAAACGCTGAATCTCGCCTGAATCACCACCTAGCCGGGTTGTTTGGCGTGAGTTCCTTAGCATGGACGGGGCATCTCGTTCACGTCGCCATCCCCGAATCTCGCGGACAGCACGTGGGTTGGGATAACTTCCTCTCCACGCTGCCACACCCAGCAGGGTTGCGTCCCTTTTTTACTGGAAATTGGGGCCTTTATGCTCAAAATCCAGACGCACTGAATCATACCTTTGGTACGGCTGACGGTGCGGGGACAGCCATTCTCACCTTCTTAGGTGGGTTCCATCCCCAAACCCAATCCTTGTGGTTAACCGATATGGCGCATCACCATTTGGCGATCGCCGTTCTGTTCATTGTTGCCGGCCACATGTACCGAACCAACTTTGGTATTGGTCACAGCATCAAAGAGATGTTGAACTCCAAACAACCCTTATTTGGCATCAAGAACGAAGGTCAGTTCAACCTCCCTCACCAAGGGCTGTACGACACCTATAACAACTCGTTGCACTTCCAATTAGGCATTCACCTCGCAGCTTTGGGCGTGATTACCTCTTTGGTCGCCCAGCACATGTACTCCCTACCGCCCTATGCCTTCATTGCGAAGGACTTCACCACGCAAGCTTCGCTGTATACTCACCACCAATACATTGCAGGCTTCTTGATGGTCGGTGCATTTGCCCATAGCGGGACTTAAACAAATTTCAAGCCCAAATAAAGCCCAAACTAGCTTTGTAAGCGAAGAATACGTCCCTATTGTGGTTCAACCACTCAATAAAACGAAAAGACATCGCTGTCCGAAATGCTTCTAAGG
>JAAHGE010000366.1 GCA_010672635.1 Desertifilum sp. SIO1I2
CGGTTTCGGGAAGTTTACCCGCTAACAGGAGACTTTCAGTTAAAGCAGCCGCTAAGGCAGGTTGATTGATATTATCCACGGGGTCATCGGGGAGTACAAAATCATCGGGTAACTTTTCCCAGGTAATCGTATAGGGAGGGGAGGTGGTTAACATAATTGTTGGAGGGAAGTCAGGACGATTTACTCTAGGATATCGTCTGGTTCTATTCCGGCTGCTCGGAGTTGAGCTGCTAACCGTTCGGCGCGAAGGCGTTCTTGTTCGGCGCGAAGGCGTTCTTGTTCAACTCGCTGGCGTTCCATTTCAACGCGTTCAGAAGCCCACAATAGCAAGTTTCCCTGTTCATCCCACCAGCGCAGCCAGTTACCTTGGCGGTTTTCTCGGCTTCCAGGGCCTACCCCTAAAAATAGCTGCATTTCAGGTATCCAAAACCGACCTTGTTCGTTAGGAGATTCCAGGCGATACTGCTGATTCTCGCTGAGGCGATAGAGTTCTAATACGCCCGTATCTGGCTGAAAAATACCATAGTTGAGAACTTGCAGAATTTGTTCGTAGAAGAAGAATTTACCGGGGGGATAGGTTTGCTTGACGGAATATTCGCCACCTTCGGTGTCTGAGAGGAATTCTAGAACGAGGGTGGGAATTTCCCCTTGAAGGCGCGGGGTATAGCTGCGAATCACTTCCGAGCGATTGACGCTAATGTGGGGAATATAGGCCCAGTCAGGTGCTTTGACCACAATTTTACCGTTAAGGGTGGCGCAAATTCCGTAGTTGGTGGGAGTTAAGGCGGTTTCGGGAAGTTTACCCGCTAACAGGAGACTTTCAGTTAAAGCAGCCGCTAAGGCAGGTTGATTGATATTATCCACGGGGTCATCGGGGAGTACAAAATCATCGGGTAACTTTTCCCAGGTAATGGTGTAGGGGGATGTGGTTAACATGATGATTTGTGGGGGAGTTGGGATTAATCACTCTATGATAGAGTACGCACCCCAACCAGAACGGGGTTTCGGCTTGCCGATCTGGGGTTCTTTAAAAAGTTAGATGTCTTGGGATGAGTCAGCGTCAGGACAAGTTACCGGAAACTTTAATTACAACTTATCTGGAAATGTGCGATCCGCTCTGGTTTTGTCCGGCTTACCAAAAGGATACCCAGGATTTGATGATGGTGCGGATGGGTTTTCCGGATTTGGAGTATTATCGTTTTCTATATCGAGCGGTGGGTGAGATTTGGCGTTGGCGCGATCGCCTTCTCTTATCCGATACAGAATTAGCCGCGATCCTCGCCTCCCCATGCACGACCGTCACTGTTTTATTGATACAGGGCGTTCCGGCAGGATATCTTGAACTGAATCAACAAGATACAGAGGTGGAAATTGCCTATTTTGGCTTGCGTCCTCCCTATTGGGGTCAAGGTTTGGGTAAGCATCTATTGAGTCATGGAATTGCTCAGGCGTGGCAATTGGGGGTCAAACGGATATGGGTACATACCTGCAATTTAGATGGACCTTATGCCTTAGATAACTATCTTAAACGGGGCTTTCAGGTGTATCGCACCGAAGAACAGCCGATGCCGCAACGGTATGCTTGCTCGGAAACTCCCAAAATGTTTCTGACCCCTTAGCGCGTGAGGGGTCAGAAACATTTTGGGCGATTTTCACCTGTTAAAGCCTAAAACGTAAACCAAAGTAAACACTGTTTTGGAAACAGGAAAATCTAAATTTAGGAGTTTTGTAAAGTATTTTTACATAGGTGGCTCGTCAGAAGATTATAGACAGGAGAAATTGGCAAATAATAATCTGCAACTGGGTCAATAATGACATACTGAACCTGTTGGTTATTCCGATTTGGGGTGGTCAAAATATTTTTCTGATTTAAACTGGAAATTATAATTCCTCTTTCAGACAAACGTTGAAATAAATATGCAGATTGAATTTTGAGGAGCTGGCGCTTCTGATTAGGATCGAGAAAACGATGGAGAGAGAATCTAAATTTCTGCATAATTTCCTCGAAGTCGGGGATATTGAAGGTTTGACAAAATTCAGGACTAAATCCAAATTCTGTTTTTCCCAAGGGAATTCCCTCAATTTTTGGCATCACTAGAACTTTCTTAAAAAAGGCACTCTTAACCTGTGTTTGCAAATGTAAGTAGACAGGACAAATCTGGAGTAGTGATTTCTCTTGATAGGTTAGTCGAGTTTTAAATTCCCAGACTAATTGGATACTTCTGAAAAATTGTTTTCTGGGGTTTTCTGCACCCCAGCGGCCTTCTGAACATTTCAACGCTAGATCCGACTGAGGAAAAACACCTAATTCAGAATCATACTGACCTAAGATGTGAATTCCTCGATTGAGTTTTTCTGTGTAGGGATTGATGTTGTATCTCTCCTTGTTGTCTTCTAATACTGTGATGAAGTCAGTCAATTTTTGTATAAATTCAGCAAAATTGACAGATTGTTTTTGCAATTGCTGATAAATACTCAATTCCATGTCAAGTCTGATGTCCCCTTGGCTATACGTTTGAATCCCAAAAGGTGAATCTGCTTTATTCATAAGTAACATCAACCAAGCTAATGAGTCAGGTTTGAATTATTTACGAGCGGCATACCAGCGGATAAATAGCTTCTCTGCTTCAATCCAGACGAACACAAGAGCGCTAAATCCAATGCAAAGTAATAGCTCTAATCCACTCAGGTAATGAGTATTGAAAAAGTTACGAAGTGGTTCAACGTAAACAAGCATCAGTTGCAGGATGCTGGTGACGGCAACGGATAGCAGCACATAGGGATTTGAGAAGGGATTTACTTCTACCATCAACCGCGTATTGGAGCGAATCGCCAGTGCATGTCCCATCTGAGCTAAACAAAGGGTGGTGAACACCATTGTTTGCCAGCGATCGCGATCTAACAACTCACTTTGCACCTGTTCGGTATAACCGTATGCCCAAACCATCATCAAAATCGTGAGTACTGCCAGAATAATGCCAATCCGAATCATGTAAGAGCCTAAACCCCTGGCAAAAATGCTCTCCTTTGGATCTTTAGGGGGTTGCTGCATAACAATTGGTCTACCCGGTTCTACTGCCAGTGCTAAAGCAGGCAAACCATCAGTGACTAAGTTCATCCAAAGAATTTGCAGGGGAGAGAGGGGTACACCTCCTAATCCCAACAAGGGCGCAGCTGCGATTGTCAACACCTCGCCGATATTGCTACCCAGGATGTAGCGAATGAAGCGACGAATATTGATATAAACGACTCGACCTTCTTCAACTGCCGAAACAATGGTGGCAAAGTTGTCATCCAGCAGCACCATGTCACTGGCTTCTTTACTGACATCGGTGCCTGTGATGCCCATTGCTACTCCGATATCGGCTTGTTTCAAGGCTGGGGCATCGTTGACCCCATCCCCGGTCATCGCAACAATTTGTCCCTGCTGTTGGAGTGCCTGAACAATGCGTAACTTATGTTCAGGGGCAACGCGGGCATAAACACTGACGTGATGAACTTCTGCTTCCAGTTCGGGCTGGGAAAGCTTCTGAAGTTCCTGTCCTGTCAGGCAGCGATCGCCCATTTTCGCAATGCCCAGGTCTTCTGCGATCGCTTGAGCGGTAAGTTGGTGATCGCCCGTAATCATCACCGGACGAATCCCTGCGGCACGGCATTTTTTCACCGCATCGCGCACCTCCGGACGAGGGGCATCCAGCATTCCCACTAATCCCAACCAGGTCAAGTTGGTTTCAGCCTTATCTTCTGAATCTTGTGGTAACTCTGTCAAGTTCTTGCTAGCAAACCCTAAGACACGCAACCCTCGGCTGGCAAGCTGATTGTTCTGCTCTAAAATTTGCTGCCGTTGTTGGGTTGTGATGGGTTGAGCCTGATTGTCCTGCTGAATGTGGGTACAACGTTCCAGCACCAGTTCGGGTGAACCTTTGGTAAACATAACCAATGGACTGTCTCCCAGTTTGCCGGATGCATCCTGCACAACCACGCTCATCCGCTTGCGTTCCGAGGAAAACGGAAACTCAGCAACACGAGGTAACTGCTGTTCTTCCTGGTCTTTGCGGAATCCCCCTTTTCCGGCGACTGCCAGCAGTGCTCCTTCGGTTGGATCGCCCAAAATTGCCCAATCGCCATGCTCTTTCTGCAACACAGCATCATTGCAAAGCACACATGCCATTAAGAGCGATCGCAATTCTGGCTCTGCCGACCCGGCAATTTCTTGCGATGATTCTGCATCAGCCTGCTGATAGAATTTACCTTCAGGACTGTATCCCTCACCCGTCACACGAGCCGCGTAGCGATGGGTATGGACTGCCTGCACCACCATTTTGTTCTGCGTCAGGGTTCCGGTTTTGTCTGAGCAAATGGTGGTGACAGAACCAAGGGTTTCCACCGCAGGTAGTTTGCGAATCAGGGCATGGCGCTTCACCATGCGTTGTGTACCCAATGCCAGGGTTACGGTAATCACGGCGGGTAAGCCTTCTGGGACAACTGCAACCGCCATACTCAGAGAAACTTTGACCAGTTCCTCAAACAATGAAGGATTAAATAGCGTCCCACCAGCAATGACGAGTCCTACCAGAATTAACGAGCCTGTCACCAACGTATTGCCCAGTTGGGTCATACGTTTTTGCAGTGGCGTTGGCTCTGTTTCCACTGATTGCAGGGCAGTCGCAATTTTACCCAATTCAGTCTGCATCCCGGTGCCTGTCACCAGCACCGTTGCCCGTCCCTGCACCACCTCTGTTCCAGAAAACACCAGATTGATGCGATCGCCTAACGGGGCATCCTCTGGCAAAATTGCACTGGCTTGTTTTTCAACGGCGTGTGCTTCTCCCGTGAGGGCGGCTTCTCGCACCTGTAAATTTGCTGCTTCCAAAATTCGCCCATCTGCTGCCACCTTTACCCCTGCCTCCAGCAGCATGATATCGCCCGGAACCAGTTCCTTAGACTCCACTTCTACAGGTTTTCCATTACGGAGCAACCGTACTTTGGAGGATGCCATGTTTTTCAGGGCGGAGAGTGCTTTTTCGGCTCCACTCTCCTGAAGATAGCCCAGTAGCCCATTCAGCAGTACTACTGCAAAGATCGCTACTGCGTCTTTGGGAAAGATGAACTGCCCTTTCACCAGGGATTCGCGCACATCCAGAATCGTCGAAATAATTGCAACGGCGATCAGCATCAGCAACATGATGTTCTTAAACTGATCCCAGAAGATTTCCAGGGGCGATCGCCCTCCCGTTTCAACCAGCTCGTTTGTACCGTATTGCTGTAAATTCTGGTCAACTTGGTTCTGGGTTAAACCCTGTGCGCGATCGCTCTTGAGCAGCCAAAGTGCTTTTTCCGCTTCGATTGTGTGCCACGATTGGCTTGTAGAGGGTTGAGAAATTTCAGGGTGCGAGGAGATGGCAGACATGGTCAATTTTTTTGCACTAAAAAATAGTTCTTATAATTTAGCATGGCACTATTTTTA
>JAAHGE010000367.1 GCA_010672635.1 Desertifilum sp. SIO1I2
TCCTGCAATCACATCAAATTCAGATTCAACAGAGATTAGAATCCAGTCAGGCTTGCTCTCTCCAGAAAAAAGGGCATAGCACCAAGGAGACATTTTTTGGCGAAACTCATTAAGTCCTTTAATCGTTACTGGCACTGTATAAGTAAGAGTTCCCCTTGGAAGCAGTAGAGTTGCAAATAGTTCGCGATATCCAAGTTTCTGAAAGATTTGCTGAAGTCGTTCCTGAGCTATTGGAGTTATAAGACTAGCACTAATGGCAGGAACGGCAACCCACCCCTCCAACTTAAATAGCGTAATTTTCATTCGATCCCTTGGAATTACTTGACAACGAATTGCCCAACTGAGAAGCTCATCTATTTGACTGAGTATCTGCTCATTAGCAATCGGACGTAAAAATTGAGGATTCAGAATGTCCATACTACTTATTAAAAAACAATCTCTTCGCCTTGCTGAGTAAAACGCACCTCTTGAATCTGCCATTGCGAGTTAGAGGTAAGCGTTTTTTGCAAACTGCCAAATAAAGCAAAGCGTTCGCAACTCGAAAGGGAGACAAACTGGCGCTGAGAGTCGGGAGAAAGACGTAAATCAACCGTTGCAACCTGCGAACTCGGATCGACATTTACCCGATATCCAGATAGATCGAAATCCTTAGTATTACCATACTCGATTGTTTTGCCGACGGCATCCGCGATCGCATTGGTTTGCGAAACCCTGACTTGTTCGGGAACCAGTTCTTCGCATTGGCTATCCGGCTTATACACCGTCACCGTTACGGTATTGGCTGCGGTACGATTGGGAATAACAGGACTTGCCGGCGGGGAAACGGTTGGAGTTGGACTTGCTAGCGGTTCGGTTTGGGAGAGAGTTGGGGAGTTATCAGCGACGCGAGAACCACAACTGGCGGTTCCTAAAACCAATGTACCGAGTAAAAGACCAGCTAAGACTTTAGAAGAAATCATTAGATTAACCGAGTGTTGGGTGGGAACGGGTTTAATGGGATTGCTGCAAGTGAATCGCACTTATCTGTATAATTCAACGTTGCGAGGGTCAGATCCGTATCGCTTTGGTTTTATGCTGAGAAGGCGAATTGCCGAATAAGGGTTATGGGTACTACAACTTGGACGCGCCGACATATTCTTTCTCTAGCGGATTTTCGTCCAGAGGAATACAATACAATTTTGCAAACGGCGGCTAGCTTTTCGGAAGTGTTGAGTCGGCGAACAAAGAAAGTCCCCACGTTGCAAGGACAAGTGGTGGCTAATTTGTTTTTTGAACCTTCTACCAGAACTCGCAACAGCTTTGAAATTGCAGCCAAACGCCTATCCGCCGATACGCTAAATTTTGCGCCGGGGACTTCTTCGCTAACCAAGGGCGAAACAATTTTAGATACGGCGAAGACCTATTTGGCGATGGGAACGGATATGATGGTGATCCGACATCGCGAAGCTGGGGTACCAAATGCGATCGCAGCCGAGATGGAACGCTTAGGCGCGAAAGTGGGCGTTCTCAACGCTGGCGACGGACAGCACGAACATCCCTCCCAAGCGTTACTCGATTTATTTACCATTTGTTCGCGTTTAAATGCCAGCCATCCCCGGATAGAGCTACTCGCCGGTAAAAAAGTGGCTATTGTGGGGGATATTATTCACTCGCGGGTTGCCCGGTCTAATATTTGGAGTTTACTGGCAACCGGGGCGCAAGTCCACCTCGCCGGGCCGCCAACGCTTCTCCCCAAATGGTTTGCAGATTTTACCCAAACGGCAGATACCCCCGCAGACTACGCTAGTCGCCTATTCGTTCATTGGGATGTGGTTCCAGCTTTGCAAGATGCTGATTTTGTGATGACGTTGCGCTTGCAAAAGGAACGGATGACGCAGCATTTACTCCCCAGTTTACGAGAATACCATCAACGGTTTGGGATTACGCGCGATCGCCTCCACTTGTGCCAGCCCGATGTGCAAATTTTACACCCAGGCCCGGTCAATCGCGGCGTTGAAATTAGTTCCGATTTAATGGACGATCCTAAACTCAGTTTAATTTCTCAACAAGTTACCAGCGGGGTTGCCGTGCGGATGGCGTTACTCTATTTAATGGGGGGCGGAAAGTAATTCTGTTACCTATCGATTTGAACGGTATTTTCTAACATCACTTGGCGAATTTTTTTCAGGATTTGCAAAATATCTCGCAATTGATTGCGGAGGGGCAGCAGGAGCGAGAAAATATTTGATAAGTTAAATTGAGGATTGGGTTTGGCTAAAAGCTTGATAAACTGAAATTCATCGCCGTTGGTAATTAAGCTATACACGGGAAGATCGGGATAGGGATTGGCTAAAAGATAGGTTGAAGCTTGGGGTAAAGCAATGGAAAATACTAGAGTTAATTTCGATTCGATCGCAATCACCTCAAGCTGACTTTTAATCATTAACGTGTTAATTCTACCGCGCGAAATCTCATCTTTATCCTCAACTTGTTCTGTTGTGATATAAAAAGGTTTGTTATACAAGCCTAATAAAGTTAATAAGGGTGAAATTAAAAGTTGATTAATTGCTCCTTCAGGTAGAGAACTTCGCCTTCTATGACGATAGAATCTTTGAGGGATGGTTTCTAATGTTTGAAGTTCTAATTCTGTCAGATTGGGTAGATTATTTTGCCATTCTGGAAAAAATTGAGCGTTCCGAGTCGGCTGTAAGTTAAACCGTTCTTCTAAACCCCCTCAAGTCGTTACTGTTTTGGAAATAGGGCGCGTTTGAACCATAAGGACTCCAATCTTAAGCTGTAATAAAATTGATTTTATTACAGCCTTTTTAAGGTATGATAATGAGTTTGCCAAATTTAAGGCTATCCCAGATAGAGGGAGCGCGATCGCACCTTTATTCCCTCATTTAAATTTGTGTATTGTAATTTACAAAAAAGTTTGCCCTAGCCGTGTTTGATCTGAATTTATCTGACTAAAATCTGACAACCGATAGATGAATTTCTAGACAAACCACCGAGGACAACTTTTATGAGTAAAAGGCAGCCTTTTTCCTTATCCCGCCGCCAAGTCATGCGCGGCTTGCTAGCGGCAGGTGCTTTCGGCATCACCTCGCGCTACGGTACTGGGTGTACTCCCGCGTCTAACACCACCGAGAGTAGCGTTGCGGGGGGAGGCGGAAACGGAGAACCGCTAGTTGTCGGCTTTATTTATGTGGGCCCCAAAGACGATTTTGGCTATAACCAAGCCCATGCAGAAGGGGCAGCCGGAATTTCTAAAATTCCCGGAGTTCAAATCATTGAAGAAGCCAACGTCCCCGAAACCAACGCCGTGCAAGAAACCATGCGAAGCATGATTGAATTAGACGGCGTACAAGTCCTATTTCCCACATCCTTTGGCTACTTCGATCCGCACATTATCAGCCTCGCGAAAGAATTTCCAGACGTGCAATTCTTCCATGCAGGCGGCTTGTATCAAGAAGGATTGCCCGATAATATCGGCAGCTATTTTGGCTATATTGATGAAGCCCAGTATGTGGCAGGAATTGTTGCCGCCCATACCTCCAGATCCGGTAAATTAGGCTTTGTGGCAGCCAAACCCATTCCTCAAGTTCTGCGGAATATCAATAGCTTCACCCTAGGGGCGCGTTCTGTTAAACCCGAAATTACCACCCAAGTTCTATTTACCGGAGAATGGGCAGAACCCGTCAAAGAAGCAGAAGCTACCAATAGCATGGCAGATCAAGGCATTGATGTAGTCACCTGCCACGTTGATAGCCCCAAAGTAGTGATTGAAACCGCAGAAAGACGGGGAATTTACACTTCCGGCTACCACGCCAACCAAGCCGCCCTCGCCCCTAAAGGCTATCTTACCGGGGCGGAATGGGATTGGACAAAAATTTATACCGACTACGTAACCGCTATCCAAGAAGGGAAAACCCTAATGAATGGCGGTATCCCGCATTTAGTTCGGGGTGGCTTGCAAGACGGCTTCTGCAAGTTATCTGATTATGGCGCACCAGTCGGCGACCAAGCCAAGCAAGAAGCTGATGCTGCCAAAGCCAAGTTGATGGATGGCAGCATGGTGATTTATGCCGGCGAGATTAAGGATAACCAAGGTAAATCTGTCATTGCTAAAGATAAAGCCCTACCCCAGAAAGATCCAGAACTCGAACAGATGAATTGGTTAGTAGAAGGCGTCATTGGTAGCGTTGGCGCTTAACCACAAGGGAAGAGGGAAGGGAAATGATTAACCGCGATAACTGGCGAAGAACGCTTGAAGCAATTTGCATCCCCGTTGGGGCAATTCTGGTTGCTTTATTCCTATTTGGGATTTTCTGTGCATTTGTTGGGGCGAACCCCTTTGGGGTTTATGCGTCGATTTACCGGGCTGCCTTTGGCAAATGGACTTCATTTCAAAATACGCTAATTCGGGCTGCCCCGTTGATGCTGAGTGCCTTGTGTACCGCCTTACCTGCCCGGTTGGGGTTGGTGATTATTGGCAACGAAGGGGCGCTAGTCATGGGCGGTTTGGCGGCGGCGGCGATGGGGTTAAGCTTGGGAACCGCAGTCCCCCCCGTTATGGTACAGCTTGGCATGGCAGTAGCGGGTTTAGTGGCCGGGGGAATTTGGATTGCCCTGGCGGGGGCGTTGCGCCATTATCGCGGCGTCAATGAGACGATTAGCAGTCTTTTGCTCAACTATATTGCGATCGCCCTTTTAAATCATCTCGTTGAAGGCCCGATGAAAGACCCCAGTTCTTTAAACAAGCCTTCCACCTTCCCCATCCCCGACATCAACATGCTGCCTAGCCTACCGGGAACGCGAGTTCACTACGGCTTAATTTACGGCTTCATTGCTTGCGCGATCGCCTATTTCCTGATCCAGCGTACCACCTTCGGCTTCGCCGCCCGCGTCGCTGGGGGTAACATCCGCGCCGCCAAAATTGCAGGGCTTCCCGTCGGGAAACTCACCGTCGCCATCTGCTTCCTCGCCGGTTCCTGTGCAGGTTTAGCCGGAATGGTAGAAGTCGCCGCCGTTCACAGTCGGGCAAATCAATCTTTAAATGCGGGTTACGGCTACGGAGGAATTCTCGTCGCCTTCGTTGCTAGACATAATCCTCTAGCAGTCATCCTCATTTCCATTCTCCTGGGTGGCATTATCGCCAGTGGAGGGATCTTACAGCGATCGCACGGTCTACCCGATGCTACCGTCTTAGTCTTCCAAGGTCTAGTCTTCCTCACCGTCCTCTTCAGCGACTCCCTCTACGGGCGCATCCCCTTCTTTCAACAAAAAGCCGCGCCCTCCGTGTCTCCTCAGACAGTCACTGTCTAGGAAGAGGATGGGGGGATGGGGAGATGGGGGGAAGAAAGGGAATTGGGAGTTGGGAGTTGGGGGTTGGGGAAGAAGAAGTAGAGAAACTGGGTAGCTGTGAGCGCAGCACAGCGCTAGGAAGAGGCTGGCGCAGGAGCAGGAAGAAACAAACGAAGAAGA
>JAAHGE010000368.1 GCA_010672635.1 Desertifilum sp. SIO1I2
TCAGTTGCGAACAGGTTTTGCAACTTGAACATTGCTCTTGCTCGAAGGTTAACTCTAGAACAAAGTTTGTCTCAACATAAATATTCACGCAGCCGCCTCACGGTCAAACTTACCTCCAACTAAGGCAGTATAAAGCCCTGACTCAATTAGCCATTGTTGAGAAGCATCAATGTTGTCAGGTAGTCGATCTGAATGCACGATCTCTCCAAGCCAAGATGTCACGATGAGTTCTAGACTATCGCTACTAATTTGGTCAGCAGTTACTCCTGCCCGCTCAAAATAGGGTTGAAGAATTGGGGAGGCATCAATAATGTAGGTAGGTTCGCTCCGATCGCGATCGGCCTCAGCATTAGACCAGAGGTAAAATTTATCTGGAAAAACCAGCAAAAAATACGGGGCTTTTGGAAAAGTTCCATGTGCAAGGATATTTTGACGTAGCTTTGCGGCCCACTCCGGTGAGACATTGGTTTTGCGCTTAACTTCAACAACAAGAGCGAGTTGACCGTTACGATTATCAACTGACAAGTCCCAACCAGAATTAGTTCTCAAAACCATTATCAGATTTGTCCGCGAAACCGCTATTTACTATTTTGACGTACTCGATCCTCTACCGAAAAGCTTGAATTCCCTCAATGAGGCGATCCAGTTCGCTAGGGAGAGTAAAGTAGTGGACGCAGGCTCTTACGCAGTCTGGATTTTTTAGGGTGCGGATGAAGATTCCCTGTTGTTCTAAGAATTGGACGAGTTGGGGATGTTGTTGGTTTTCGAGTTGAAATGAGATTAAACCAGAGGTGGGGGGAGTGGTTTTGAGGGTGCGAACTTGGGGGAGGGTTTGCAGCTTTTCCCAGAGGGTGGTGCTGAGGTGGCAGATTTGCTGATAGCGTTCTTGCGGCGTTCCCCAGGTTTGATGAAGCGCGATCGCAGCTTGCAATCCCATCCATAATGGATAGGCGGAGGTGGCGACTTCATAGCGCCGACTGTCGGGTTTCCAACCGATGGGGGAACCACTCGCATCGCTGACAATTCCTCGCCAACCGATGAAGGTGGGATGCAGGTCTTCTAAGGCGTCTGGATGCACGTATAATCCCCCTACGCCTTCAGGTCCGCACAGCCATTTATGTCCGGTAAAGGCATAGTAATCAACGCCATCTGCGGTTAAATTGAGGGGAATAGAGCCGACGGATTGAGCCGCATCGACTAGAATTCGGACGTTGGGGTTAGCTGTTTTACAAGCTTGGACAATCTCTGCTAGGGGTAAAACCTGTCCGGTATTCCAAAGTAGATGGCTAATAACAATGAGGCGGGTTTGGGGTTGAATGGCGGAGGCGATCGCATCTGTGGGGTTTCCTTGGTTTAGAGTCGCCATTAGAGAGCAAAAATCGAGTTCTACCCCAAAACGACGGCTAATTTCTTGGACGGCGGCGATAATGCTAGGGTGTTCGCAGTCAGTTAACAGGATGCGTTCTCCAGTTTGCCAGACTCGACCCCAGAGGGGAATATTACACCCCACTGAGACATCTTCGGTTAAGGCGATACTGGCAGCGGGAACGTTGAGTTCTTGAGCAATGCTGGCGCGGGTGTTTTGGTTAGCTTCCATCATCCAGGTGTTGGTCTGGTTGGAAAACGGCCCCAAGGATTGAATCTGTTGATAGGTTTGGATAATGGCATCGAGGGCCGCTTGTGGCATGGGCCCTTGACCGCCATAGTTAAAATAGGCTTTATTGGCTAAGGCGGGGAATTGTTGACGGTAGGTTTCAGTTGACATGATTGAGCTTCAAAGCGGCTTGCAGGAAATCTTGATAGAGGATGCGTTCGGTTTGATTGCTGCTAATGGCTTTGACGATAAGGCGATCGCTGCGATCGCAGCCTTTCCACTCTATCGCACAAGTCCAGCCACAGTTTACTAAGCGTTCGTCTCCGAGAAACTGAGCCACGTCAACGCGAGTAATAAAGGGTTTGCAGCGTTGAATCAGTTGGTCATTGAGCCAAATCTGTACGTCTGCGATCTGAGAATTCAAAGAAGTGTCAACCGCCCAACCTTTTAAGACGAAGTAAGATGAGGTTAGGGTTTCTATTTCATCTAAATTTCCTTTAATCCACCCCTTTTTCTCCTGGATGCTCAATTGTTCTTTAATGACTCTCCACCCTGCTTTAATTCGGTTGTCTAGGGTGATTTTTCCAGGCAAGGCTTCAGGAATTTCAAATCGATTGGGCAGTGGTTTTGTTAAAGCAGATTCGAGAATACTAATATGAATAATTCGTTCAATACCTGACGTGCTGATGATTTTTACCAACAAAATAGTTTGATTAAGTGGAATCGCCAAGTCTAAAGGACAAGAGCAAACCCATCCTGCTTTCAAAACGCGCTCTACTCCTAACAATTCTGCTACATCAGGTCGCTCTGTAATGGGTAAGCATTCTTGTTTAAGCTGACCATTAATCCAGATTTGAACCGCTTTTATAAAGTCATTCGGACTTAAATCAACTGCCCAACCTTGTAATTGCAGGCGGTATTTGTCATTGATAAAGCATTTTCCTAAATAGCCCCTCGGCATACTTTTAACTTGTAAATTAGAAAACTGAATATTAGGATTTTTAGCCAGGATATATAAATCTTGCTGCCACAGCCCTTTTTTGATCCGATAATAGGGTAAAGATTCTCCAGTTGCTTGTTGAATTGCCCGCACCACAAAGGTTTCTGTTACCCATGTTGAGCCATATTCCTGGGTACTCAATGATTTACTTTCGCTATCTTCTACAAAACAAATACCGCTTTCTGGCATTTGCTGTCCGGTCGGTAAGATGGCACTATCGTGAACGCTAAATAATAAGATACCTTGAGGAGAAAGTTGATGATAAAGTTTAGCCAACCAAGCAATAAAGGTGGATTCGGGAAGGTGGCTAAATAAAGAAGCGACTAAAATGCAATCAAAGGTGCGATCGCACTTCCACTTAGCCGGGTTTGTTGTAGAATAAATTCCTTGGACGCCAAACTGTTGTTTCTGAAAGTCAACCGCACTTTTATAGATATCAGAAACACAGATTCGCTTTGGGGAAAGTTCTTGAACTAAAAAGCGAGTAAATCGTCCGTAACCGCAGGCAAAATCAAGAAAGCTCTCTAACTTTTCAAAGTTACCAAACTTCCACTCAATAATTTGTCTGACCCGATCCATAACCTCTTGACCGGACTTAAAATAAGCCAATAGGGCTTTTTCTGTATTGCCTTGATAAAAGTCCAACAGAAAAGAGAACATTTCATCATCAGGATGAATGTTAGAATTAAAGGTAGCAGCTTGAACCGCCTGGTCTTGAATAAAGGCGCGAATTGCTGGATAGTTTTCCGCAGAAATTGAAGTGGAAATCAATTGGCAACTGTTGGGGATAGAGTGGACTGATGCAAAGCTTCCCCATTTTGCCATTATTTTCGCACTCCATTAACTGGGGCGTCCATCTGCGGGTTGAGTCAGGTAGGTTGGGTTGAGGAACGAAACTCAACACCAGCCAGCAAACGATCCATCCTTCAGTTTACCCTTCCACCTCAGACCATAGAGATTCTAGGCGGCGTTGCCATGCGGCGAGAATGCGATCGCGACTCTCTCCAGTCTGCGATAATTCTCCCATAACGCCCTCTTCGTAAAAGCGGTTGAGAGTTTGTAAGGTAGATTCTAAACTTTGTCCTTGTTGTTTGGCGGCGAGGATAATGCTGCGAACGCGCCGATCGACATAGGTGTCAAAAGCACTGGATAATCCATTTTGGCGTAATTCTAACAAACGAGCGATCGCGCTTTGAAAGTCTTCTGGGGTTAAGCTAGCCGTAGAATGCTGATATACCCCCCAAAGCACATTTTGGTTTAAGGCATAACGGGTTTCTTGGGTAGCGTCAAAGTTTTCTTCTAGCCACTGTTCCAAAAAAGGCAAGGCTTCCTGAGCCGGTAAGATGGGGATTAACAACCGCAACCAGGAGCGATCGTCCGATAATAGCACGAGCAGCCGAAAATCCGGCGTTTCAACTTGCCACGATCCGGGAGCCAATAACCGCGCCGTATCGCCAAAAAAGGTGTCTAAAGTGGTTTGAATTTCTGTTACTTGCATCGCTTTCTAAGTGCTGAGTGTAAAGTGCTGTAGCTTGCTTCCGCGTAGCGGTGTGCTGAGTGGGTTTAATAGTGCTGAGTGTAAAGTGCTGAGTGCTGAGTGGGAAAGAAGGGAATTGGGAGTTGGGAGTTGGGGAGAAGAAGGGAATTGGGAGTTAGGGGTTGGGGGGAAGATAAAGATAGGAAGACTTGATAACTGTCAACTCAGCACTCTATTCCTCACTCGGAACTCGGAACTCGGAACTTTGCACTCTTTTCCCCACTCAGCACTCAGCACTAATTTGTCGAACGACGGTTAAGGCGGAATAGGATACGCCTGCGGTTCCTTCTCCGGGGTGGGTGGAGTCTCCGACTAACCAGAGGTTGGGGAGGGGGGTACGGTTGGCGAACCCAAAAGGTCCAAAGGTGGGAATACGCTGGCCGATGCCGCCGACGATACCGCGATCGCGTCCGGTAAAATGGGCGAAGGTGCGGGGAGTAGCGGCTTCGATGTGGAGGAGGGTTTCGGGGGTGAGGTGGAAATATTGGCTTAAACGGGCGATCGCACTATCGGTATAGTGTTGTTTGAGCGCCTGATAATCGCTACACTGCCACCAAGCTCGCGGATCGGTAAAGGACGATGCAATAATAGTGGCTTTTCCTTGGGGGGCGCGTCCATCGCCAGGATGACTCACGGAGACAAATAGGGAGTTATTTTCGCCGATGGGGCCATCATAATCGTAGAGAAATTGTAAATGCGGCGGACAGTCGGGGGGAATTGCACTTTGGTCTACCCCAAGATAGATGACAAATGCACCAGAAGCATCCGGGAGTTTATCGACGCGCCGCCGATATCCCGCCATCCGTTGCTGGGTGGTGATGTCGGATGTGCCGTCTAGGAGTTGGACGAGGTTTTGGACGGTGACATTCGCGATAATGATATCGGCGGGTTCTATCCAAGTTTCCCCGGTTTTGGCGTTGCGAACGGTGACGCCTGTGGGGATACCGTTGTGGGTGTGGATGCGTTCAACTCTGTGGCGCATTCGCACCTTGGCGAGATCGCGTTCTAAAGCCAAGCAGAGGCGATCGCTTAAAGCCTGCATACTTCCCTGTAAATGATACAAGCCTTGAGGTTCCTGGGATACCGATAAAGCCGTTGCTGCATAAAGTAAAGCCGTTTCTTCTGCATCCACTTGAGAATACAGTTTCAACTGCATATCTAAAAAGGTTCTCAGCCGCAGGTTATCCGCCAAGCCAAACCAGCGCAAGGCATCGCCAACGGTTGCTAAGGTAAAGGGAACGGTAATTAGCGTATCGGGACGAACGGCTTTGATTAATTGTCCCAAATCCCACAAATTCCGGGGCGGTAAAACCGGATCTCGTCCTTGGAATTTA
>JAAHGE010000369.1 GCA_010672635.1 Desertifilum sp. SIO1I2
TGGGCTTGCTGTTTTGGGCGATCGCATTCAGGCAGAAGCCGCCTATTCTGGGTTAGAAGAGGCCGGTTTACCCATGAGTCAGGTCAAAATCCTCGGTAAAGGCTACAAAAGCGCCGATGAAATTGGTTTAATTGACCCCAACCTCAAAGCCCGCCAGCAAGCCCGCTTCATGGCATTTTGGCTAGTTCCCTTTGGTTTCGTTGCAGGTTTAACCTTTAGTCTCATTACCGGCTTAGACACCTTCGCATGGGCTGGTGAAATTGGCAATCATTTCATTGGTGGACTTCTCGGTGCAGGTTCCGGCGTCTTAGGGAGTATCTTCGTTGGCGGTGGTGTCGGCTTAGTCTTCGGCGGTTCCGATGCAGTTCCCTACCAAAAGCGCTTAGATACTGGGAAGTACATTGTCGTGGTCGAAGGTTCCGATACCCTCATTCGCCAAGCCACCCCCCTCTTACGCCAATATAAACCCGAAAATATCCAAGCCTATACCGATCCTTCAGAAATGTTGGCTTAGGGAGTGGGGGAAGAAGGATGGGGAGGTGGGGAGATGGGGGGATGAGGGGAAAGAAGGGAATTGGGAGTTGGGAGTTAGGGTTTGGGGAAGAAGAGAAAGGAAAACTTGCGAACTATCAACTCAGCACTCTTTTTCCCACTCGGAACTCGGAACTCGGAACGAGCGCACTCTTTTCCCCCCATCTCCCCACCCTCTTCTCTACTCAGCACTGAGAGAAAGCACTTTGCTATATCCTTACGGGTAGCAGCATTGTTCGATTTTTGCACGATTGGCTTTCATATGAATATTCAGACCATACAAACTCGACCGTTTAACGATCAAAAACCTGGGACTTCTGGGTTACGCAAACAAGTTAAAACCTTTCAACAGCCGAATTACTTAGAAAACTTTGTCCAATCTATCTTTGATAGCTTAGAAGACTATCAAGGTAAAACCCTCGTTTTGGGGGGAGATGGTCGCTACTATAACCGTCAGGCGATTCAAATTATCCTGAAAATGGCGGCGGCGAATGGCTTTGGGCGGGTAAAGGTGGGACATCGGGGAATTTTATCGACTCCGGCGACTTCCTGTGTCATTCGCAAATATCAAGCGTTTGGCGGAATTATCCTGTCTGCAAGTCATAACCCCGGCGGGCCGGATGCCGATTTTGGGATTAAGTACAATACAGGTAATGGTGGACCTGCACCGGAGAAGGTGACAGAGGCGATTTATGCTCGTTCTCAGGTCATTGATTCCTATAAGATTTTAGAGGCGGGCGATGTCGATTTAGACCGTCTGGGCGAGTCGAAACTGGGCGAGATGGTGGTCGAAGTTATTGACTCAGTGCAAGACTACCAGGCGCTAATGGAGTCGCTGTTTGATTTTAATCGGATTCAGCAGTTGTTGACTTCCCCAACGTTTCGGATGGCGGTAGACTCGATGCACGCGGTAACGGGGCCCTATGCGAAGGCGATTTTTGAGCAGCGTTTGGGCGCGCCTGCGGGTACGGTGAAAAATGGAGAACCGCTAGAAGATTTTGGCGGCGGACATCCTGACCCGAATTTGGTGTATGCTCGCGATTTGGTAGAAATTCTCTATGGGGAGAATGCGCCAGCGTTTGGGGCGGCTTCCGATGGGGATGGCGATCGCAATATGATCTTAGGCAATCATTTCTTTGTGACGCCGAGCGATAGTTTGGCAATTATGGCAGCCAATGCTAAAGTTGTACCCGGTTACAGTTCGGGACTAGCAGGAATTGCCCGTTCGATGCCAACTAGCGCTGCACCCGACCGAGTGGCGGAACGTTTGGGGATTGATTGCTATGAAACGCCGACGGGTTGGAAGTTCTTTGGTAATCTTTTAGATGCCGGGAAAGCGACTCTGTGCGGTGAGGAAAGTTTTGGAACTGGGTCGAACCATGTCCGCGAGAAGGATGGTTTGTGGGCGGTGTTATTCTGGTTGAATATTTTAGCCGTTCGCCAACAGTCGGTTGAAGAAATTGTTCGCGAACATTGGCAAACTTACGGCCGCAATTACTACTCGCGTCACGATTATGAGGCAGTTGAGAGCGATCGCGCCAATACGTTAATTAAGAATTTACGCGATCGCCTCCCCCATCTCAAGGGCGAAAAGTTAGGCAGCTACGAGGTCGAGTATGCCGATGACTTTAGCTATACTGACCCCGTAGATGGCAGTACCAGCGACAAGCAAGGGGTTCGCATCGGCTTTACAGATGGTTCCCGGATGATCTTCCGGCTTTCCGGTACGGGAACGCAAGGCGCAACCTTACGCCTCTATCTGGAAAGTTACGAACCCGACGCCAGCAAGCAAAATCTCGATCCTCAAGAAGCACTAGGCGAGTTAATCCAAATTGCGGATAATGTGGCGCACATTCACGAACTCACGGGGATGGATAAACCCACGGTGATTACCTAATTTTAGAATTAAGCCCGGATTCCCCCTCCGGGCTAATTAATTGTCTGAATCTGCTTCTGTTGCTTAAAATGCTTCAAGGCAACTCCAAAAAAAAGAAGCCCGCATTAGCAGACTTCCCTTGCAGTAGATGCAAAACTTGCAATCTTGTCTTAGCTTGCGAGGTATTCGCGCATATCGGCCTTACGTTTACGCAGCTTGGTTAAGGCTTCTCGTTCGATCTGGCGGACGCGTTCGCGGCTAATATTAAGGCGGTCGCCAATTTTGGCTAACGTTAGAGACTGTCCATCCTCCAAGCCAAAGCGCATTGAGAGAACTTGGCGCTGTTGCGGGGTTAAATCCGTCATCAACTGCTCCAACTCTGCTCTCAGCGAAGAATTCATCGTGAAATCTTCAGGAGACGGCCCAGTATCTTCGAGTAACTCGCCGAGTTCGGTGTCCTGATTATCGCCTACCCGCAGATCCAAAGACAAGGGGAGTCTAGCTCTTTCTAGATATTCTCGAACCTGTTTGGGCGTTAAATCTAACTCCTGAGCCAATTCGCCAACTGTGGCGGCGCGTCCTAATTTTTGTGACAATTGACGTTGGGCTTTCTTGATTTTGTTCAGTTTTTCAGTAATGTGGATCGGGAGGCGAATGGTACGACCTTTTTCGGCGATCGCTCTAGTAATCGCTTGGCGAATCCACCAGTACGCATACGTAGAAAAACGATACCCCTTGGTGGGATCGAACTTCTCCACGCCCCGCTGCATCCCAATGGTTCCTTCTTGGATCAAGTCGAGCAAATCGACATTGCGCTTAATATACTTTTTCGCGACAGAAACGACTAAGCGCAAGTTCGCTTCTACCATCTTACGCTTGGCTCGCTCTCCTTCATCAATCGCCTTTTGCAGTTCTTCAGCAGACAAGTCTGCTTTTTGGGCCCACTCTGTAAAAGTAGGCTCTCGCTGTAAGGTACCCGCCAGGTATTCTCTGGCTTCCCCTAACGCGCTAAGACGTTGAACTTGCTTACCATACAGAATTTCTTGTTCGTGAGTTAGCAAAGGGACGCGACCAATTTCTCGGAGATAGGCCCGTACCGGATCTGTGGAGTTCTGTGCAGTCTTCATAGCACTGAAGTAATCGTGTAAATAACGAGAGAGGAAGAGCGGTCTTGAAACCCCTTCAAGAGAGCGTCTGCTCTCAGTTTTAAGATTTGTATAGAATCCTCTTAACCCTGAGAACAGACAGTAGCCTCTGAGCTAGCGCGGCAGATTAGTCTTAACTGGAATCGGTACAACGGCATATTCAGCTTGGTTTTCACGGGATAAACCCACCTTGACTGCTAGACCAATCAAGAGTAAAAGTGCAGCCCCAAAAGTCATTTCGATTGTCATAAAGCTATATTCCTGAGTCCTATTATGTTAAAAATCGTAACATTTATGATGGCAAAAGGTCTACTGCTTTAGGAGAGTTCTCAGGAGCATCATGCAATCGCAGGCTATATAGAGACTACCCAGGAATGCTCTAAAAGTTTGCATCCTGTAAGACAAATTGGGAAACAAGAGGATGGGGAGATGGGGAGTTGAGGCGTTAAGAAGTTTCAAGCTTAGTAACTTCCCTGATTCTCCCCAAATCCTAACTCCTCATGCCCAACTCCCTTTATCCTTATGTTTCCCTAAACGAAATAGTCTTGTAGAGCTTTAACCTCCAGGGGTTGAGATTTTAAAGAGCGGATGGCGTCGGCGGTAGCTTTGGCCCCGGCAATTGTGGTAATGATGGGGATTTTGTAGGCTAGGGCAGAACGGCGAATTTTGCGACCGTCGGCTTGGGCTTCTTCTCCAGAAGGCGTGTTGAGAATCAGTTGAATTTTCTCATTTTTGATTTCATCAAGGATGTTAGGACGACCTTCGTGGAGTTTGAGAACAAGCTTGACATTTTCTACGCCCTGCTGTACTAGGGCTTTGCGGGTGCCTTCGGTGGCGGAGACCGAAAAGCCGAGTTCGGCGAGTTCTTTGACAACGGAGACAACGGACTCCTTATCGCGATCGCTCATCGATACCAATACAGTACCACTCAGAGGTAAGCGTTGGTTAGCAGCGAGTTCTGCCTTGGCAAATCCCTTACCAAAGTCGGTGTCAATACCCATCACTTCGCCTGTAGACCGCATTTCAGGGCCAAGGAGGGTATCGCTTCCGGGAAACTTCTCAAAGGGTAAGACGGCTTCTTTAACGGAGATATGGCGGGGGATGATTTCCGAGGTGAAGTTGAGGTCTTCTAAGGTTTCCCCAGACATGACCCGCGAGGCATACTTGGCTAGGGGGATACCGATGGCTTTGGAGACAAAGGGGACGGTACGGGAAGCGCGGGGGTTAGCTTCGAGGATGTAAACTTGGTCTCCCTGAACGGCGAACTGGATGTTCATTAAGCCAATGACGTTGAGGGCTTTTGCCAGTTGAATCGTCCATTGGCGGATTTTATCCAGTACGGGGGCGCTTAAGGTCATCGTGGGAATTGAACAAGCAGAGTCCCCAGAGTGAATTCCGGCTTGCTCGATGTGTTCCATAATCCCGCCTATGACTACATTACCTGTCCGATCGGCGATCGCATCCACATCCACTTCAATCGCCTTTTCCAGGAACTTATCAATTAAGATGGGGTGTTCCGGTTCGACTTGTACTGCATAGGTCATGTAGCGTTCTAAATCGCTATCGGAGTAGACGATTTCCATCGCCCGACCCCCTAGAACGTAGGAGGGACGCACGACTACAGGATAACCGATGCGTTGGGCAACCGCTAAGGCATCTTCGTAGCTGCGGGCGATACCATTGGGAGGTTGTTTGATGTCTAACTCGCGCAGGACCTTTTCAAACCGTTCGCGATCCTCCGCAATATCAATGGAGTCGGGTGAGGTTCCCCAGATTTTAGTCGGAATTTCGCTTTCCGATACGCTCTTGAGATAGTCTTGCAGAGGAACGGCCAATTTGAGGGGAGTTTGACCGCCAAATTGGATAATCACGCCTTCCG
>JAAHGE010000037.1 GCA_010672635.1 Desertifilum sp. SIO1I2
TCCGACGCCAAATCATGCAGATGATGGCGCGGGATACTTCGACAAGCTCAGTAACAACATGGACTCCCCCAAGTCAATTTGATCCGGTCAATCCCGGTAGAATTTACAACCTCTCGGTGATGTTCTTACTAAAAATTGTATATAATAGTAAGAAGAAGGGAAAAACAATGCAACATCAAGCCGTCAAAGTCAGACTGTATCCGACAATTGAACAACAAGAGATACTCTCTCAGCACTTTGGTTGCGCTCGTTGGTGGTGGAATCATGCGCTCTCTCTGTGCATTGAAACCTATAAGGCAACGGGCAAAGGCTTGAGTCAATCTGCATTGAACGCATTACTCCCTAAACTCAAGAAGCAAGAAGAAACGCAATGGTTGTCAGAATGTTACTCTCAGGTTTTGCAAGCCACTACGCTCAACCTAGTAACGGCTTACAAAAACTTCTTTGAGGGTAGAGCTAGATACCCCCGATTCAAAGCCAAGAAGAACAGGCAGTCAATTCAGTATCCACAGTCAGTCAAAGTTGTTGACGGGTGTCTCAAGTTTCCCGGTCGTGTGGGAGTCGTCAAAGCCAAGCTTCACCGACCGCTCTTAGGTAAAATCAAAACTGTAACAGTCAGTATGACTCCTTCAGGGAAATACTATGCCTCTGTACTGATGGAATTAGAAGCAGAGAAGTCAGTCTCTAGTACAGACGGGAAAGTTGCAGGTATTGACTTGGGATTGAAGGATTTTGCTATTGTTAACGATGGGATCAAAACCTCCAAGTATGCCAATCCAAGGCACTTAGCCAAACACGAACGCAACCTCAAAAGAAAACAACAAAAGCTAGCCAGAAAGCAGAAAGGGAGCAAGTCAAGAGACAAAGCTAGAAGATTAGTAGCTAGGGTTCACGAACGATTATCAAATGTCCGCCAAGACTACCTCCATAAGCTTTCAAGAAAGCTGGTTGACGATAACCAAGTCATCGTAGTCGAAAGTCTCAATACTAAGGGCATGGTTCGTAACCCCAAACTAGCCAAAGCAATTTCTGATGTGGGTTGGGGAACGTTCGTCAATTTTCTGTCCTACAAACTAGACCGTGAAGGTAAGGTATTGGTAGAGATTGACCGATGGTTCCCTAGCTCAAAACTCTGCTCAAATTGTCACTATCAAGTTCGTGAAATGCCGTTAGATATAAGGACTTGGACTTGTCCTAGTTGTGGCACTCAGCACGATAGAGATGGTAACGCCGCCATCAATATTAGAGCAGAAGGAATCAGAATGCTTCGACAGGCTCAGCAACAGCTATCAGTCTTGGGAACCAGGACTGCTGCTGATGGAGGGGATGTGAGTCCGAAGCGAGGACGCAAGTCTAAGCTGACGCAACCCCCCGTGAAGTCAGAAGCCTACGCTGACTCTTCGAGTACAGCGTAGGTAGTTCACTCGGGGTTAACGCGCATTAAGGTTTGACCAAACTCGACAGGTTGACCGTTTTCGACCAAAATTTCCACAATTTGACCCGATACTTCAGCTTCGAGTTCGTTCATCACCTTCATCGCTTCAATGATACAAACCGTTTGACCCGTGCGAATGCGATCGCCCACATCCACAAACGGCGGTTCGTCGGGCGCAGGAGAGCGATAAAAGGTGCCCACCAGGGGCGAGGTAATTTCCACCCAACGCTTATCAGCAACAGGGGTTGGGGGCGCTGAAGGTTCTGAAGGGGCGACAGGTGGGGGAAGCGTCGCGTTGAGAGCCACCGAGGGAACCGCATTACTAACCTCTGGGGGAATGCCCACCAAAGGATAGCGATCGCCTTTTCGCAGCGTCAACTCAAAATCCGCACTCTTTAACGTCAACTCCGCAATGTCAGTCTGGTTCAATGCGGCGATTAATTCACGGAGTTCGTTAAAGTTTAATTGCACAGTATTTGATCCTTTATCCGTTATCCAACTTGCTGGTGACTCAGTGAGAGATGTCCTTAGTCGCAGCTATCAGCACCCAACTTTCTGAGAATACCAGGAAGCTGACGCTGATAGCCAATTGCAAAGAGCGCCCTTAATTTTCCCGACCTAAGTAAGAATCGTTGCGGGTATCGACTTTAATTTTCTCACCCACAGTAATAAAGAGAGGCACCATAACCTGGGCCCCAGTTTCCACGATCGCGGGTTTGGTTCCCCCCGTAGCGGTGTCACCCTTAACACCGGGATCGGTTTCTGTCACCTCTAGAACCACAGAGTTCGGCAACTCTACCTCCAGAACTTGGTCGTTCCAGGTGAGAACGCTGACTTCCATCCCTTCTTTGAGATACTTGACGCGATCGCCAATTTGGTCGCTATTGAGACGGCTTTCTTCATACGTCTCCATATCCATAAACACGAACTGTTCGGCGTCTTTATAGGTGAACTGCTTCACTGTTTTTTCAAGGTTGGCCTGGGGAACCGTTTCCCCCGCCCGGAATGTGCGTTCCATCACGTTGCCGCTTTGAACGTTTTTGAGCTTGGTTCGCACAAAGGCAGAGCCTTTACCGGGTTTAACGTGGAGAAATTCCACCACCCGCCACACGCTGCCATCTAATTCAATAGAAACACCTGTTCTAAAGTCATTACTAGAGATCATGAACTCTGGCTTGGGGAGCAATATTCGGCTCCTTATTTTACCTCCCTAATGCCCCCAATCGCGTGTTTGCTTGCTAAATTCTGTTGCAAAGGTCTAGCGAGCGTGCCTGAATCCCAAAGGTAAGGTACCGTCCTATGGCACAATCAAACATGGGTTTTTCCAAGCCCTTCGCTAGCCGTTGAATTGAAGAAAGGGTCATGAGTAATCTATTGCAACGCTTGCTGAGAACGAGTCTACTAGCCGTCCTGTTATGCATCCTCTCGGTAGGATTGAGTGCGGCTTGGTGGGATCTCGGTGATAGCGGACAACCCCAGCGCCAAAGCCGCCTCCCCGCAGGCGATGCGATCACCGATGGTAAAGCTTTATTGCGCTACGCTTTACCCATTGATAACGAACCCGTGCGGCAGATGCAATCGAGTTTAGAAGATATTGCTACCCAATTGCGGGGACGGCGTTGGACGCCCATTCGCTCCGATCTAAGCCAAGTGAGTCGCATTCTTGGCCGTTCGGAAGATTTGCTGGCTAGCGTTCCCGAAACTAACCAAGCTCAAGCGCGATCGCTTCTAGAACAACTGCAAACCGAACTCTCTAAAATGGATGAGGCTCTAGAAGCCAAGGATAGAGAGCAAATTTGGACAAGCCGCAGCACTTTGCTCGATCTAGTCGGACAACTTGAAGAAAGCATGGTGAGTGGCTTTCCCTACGAAGTCCCAGAAGACTATAGCAATTTACCGCAACTCAAAGGTCGAGCCACCATTGAGTTTGAAACCACCCAAGGTAACGTCACCGCCGTTGTGGATGGCTACAGCGCCCCGGTTACGGCAGGTAACTTCGTAGACTTGGTACAGCGCGGCTTTTACGATGGTTTAGAATTTATCCGCGCTGAAGACTTCTATGTCTTACAAATTGGCGATCCGCCGGGCCCCGAAGATGGCTTTGTAGACTCCAAAACGGGTGAATATCGCCGCGTTCCCCTAGAAGTTTTCGTCCGCAGCGAAGAAAAACCCATCTATGGCATTACCCTAGAGGATGCAGGTCTTTATCGCGAACAACCCGTTCTCCCCTTCTCTGCTTACGGTACTCTAGCAATGGCCCGCCCGGATATCGACCCGAATGGCGGATCGTCGCAGTTTTTCTTCTTTTTGTTTGAACCAGAACTCACCCCCGCCGGACTCAACCTCCTAGACGGACGCTATTCTGTCTTTGGCTACGTTGTTGAGAACAAAGAGGTTCTGGGCAAAATTAAGCAAGGGGATAAAATTATCTCCGCCCAAGTGGTTCAAGGGGCAGAAAATTTAGTTCAACCCTCAGCCAACTAGAACCCGGATCGCGAGTTCAGTTTGCTGGTCTTTATAGATTCCAGCGATAGAACATTCTTTTAGACGCAGTAGCATAAAAGGGCAGGTCAATTTCTACCTTGCCCTTATTTTGTTTTTATGCCCGCTTTAGAACTTCTTTCCATTGCTGCACTCAGCGTATTTCTAGGACTGCTGCTCAAACAATTATCCAAAAATGCCCGACAACAGCAACAGTTAGACATTGCTTTTTACCAACTGCTGGAAACCCATAACGGCTATATATCCTTGATTCAGTTGGCGGCGGCGGCTAAGGTTGAAGCCCAAGCTGCTAAAGAGTATTTAGAAACGCAAGCCCAAGCCTTTGATGCTAGCTTAGAAGTGGATGCTGACGGCGATACGTTTTATCGTTTTCCTAAACTGCATCGAGACTGAGGTGAAAGTCTATGCGTCAGCTTGTCCGGGTGGCGATCGCGATCTTCACTGCAATGGCGATTGCCCTCACTCATTCCCTTGTCTCTGCCCAAACCCCAACAGCACAAGTCCGCATTCAACCCCAGACTATTATCGGTCAGGCGGGCTTTTTTCGCGTCGGTCAATCGGCTCAGGGGCGGTGGTGGTTCCTCGATCCGCAAGATCGCCCCTTCTTCTACCGAGGCGTCACTTCTGTTAACCCCCGCTATCCGTCTCCCTATGCTGAATGGGTGACTCAGCAGTATGGCGAGAATATCCAAGCCTTTAGACAAATCACCTTTGAACGCTTGCGAAGTTGGAATTTTAACGCCTTGGGGGCTTGGACGGGGGAGGAACTCTGGGAACGGGAAATGCCCTATACTGTATTGCTAAACTTTGTGAGAGTTGGCAACCTCATTCAACAACCGGGAATTGGGCTTCCCGATGTCTTCGATCCGCAATGGGTTTCGGGTATTGATGCCAAAGCGCGGGAAGTTGCTGGTAAACTCGCTAACAGCAAGCAATTAATCGGCTATTTTACTGATAACGAGTTGAGTTGGGCGCAACTGGAAACGCCGGATCAAACAGTAGATAGTAGTTTGTTACTCGATCCCAGTCTCGATCCGGGTTTGCTGCAAGGGTTCCTCAGTTTAGAAACAGATCGTCCGGGATATCAAGCCGCTTGGCAATTTGTCCTCGCCAGACATCAGCAGAATTTGGCACAGCTATCGACAGACTGGCAGGTTGAAATTGCTTCTCCAGAAAGCCTTAAGCAACTCACCTCTAGAGGCGTTGCGATTGTTTCATCGGGATACTTGGCAGATCAAGCCGCATTTTCTACCTTATTTGCTCAACGTTATTTTGAGCTAACGGCGGCAGCAATTCACCGTTACGATCGCCATCATCTCATTTTGGGCTGTCGTTTTGGCGCGCCCCCCAGTCGCGAGATTTTTCAGGCGATGCGTCATCCTTGGGTAGATGTAGTTTCAGCGAATAACTATCGCTACGAAATGTTCGATCGCATGGATATCTATTATCAAAATACCCATTTACCCATTCTCAATTCTGAGTTTAGCTGGGTTTACGGTCACTTTACCGGACGCCCTTTACCAGAGGAACCGGAAACGGAACGATCCGCTACGCAAAGAATGCTGGAACATGGAGAACAGGCCTTGCAAAGAGCCTTTCAGCATCCAGCGTTAATCGGTTATACCTGGTATCGTTGGGTTGATTTGCCTGAAAGTTCGCCTCCTGCCAATTATGGGTTAGTGACGTTGCAGGATGAACCAAAACGCGACCAAACGGATGTATTAACCTGTTTGAATAATAGTGCAGAGGCGATCGCAATCGGTCGAATAACAACAGCGAATTGCTGGCGGGGAAATGAAGGGAGTTAACGACTATCTACAATTAACTCTTGAGGGAAAAGGATGCTAGAGTTGACGATAGCCACTGCGCTGGATGGCGATCGCGTTTGCAAGCGGTTGCTGGAGGTGGTGGAACCCGTTCAAATGTCGCGACGCTTGTGGGATATACCCGATGAAGGTGAAAGGCGCGATCGCACGTTCCGCATTAGCCGCATTCTCAACAACCGTAAGCTGTTAACTGTCTAAATTGGGAAGTAGAAAAATATAAAACTTTTGCAGTGAAAGTATCTTGCTCGCTAGCAAGTTGTAAGAGTCATAATTGCTATTGTTTATTCAGTCTAGTTAGAAATGCGATTTCTCGGCTCTGGGCAAGCGGTACAATCCAAACTAGTGCTTGCGAATAGGGATTGATGAAAGTACGGGAAATTGGCGAACAAGGACTTTTAAAGCGCCTGCAAAACTTCTGTATGCCAGGTATGCTTGGCGATGATGCAGCATCGCTCTCAGTCCCCCCCGGAGAGCAACTGATTGTTACTACAGATATGCTAGTCGATGGGGTCCATTTTAGCGATCGCACTACCCCCCCAGAAGCCGCAGGTTGGCGGGCGGTTGCTGCTAATTTATCCGATTTAGCCGCAATGGGAGCAACCCCCCTAGGAATTACCGTAGGCTTAAGTTTAACGGGCGATACGGATGTTGCTTGGGTGGAACAACTCTACACCGGAATGCGCGAGTGCTTGCAACGTTACGATAGCGGCATTCTGGGAGGCGACATCGTGCGATCGCCCCTAAAGGCTATCTCCATTACTGCCCTAGGTTCAGCCCCCTCAGAGCGGATTATAAAGCGAAATGCGGCCCAACCGGGAGATGCGATCGTCGTGACGGGAGTGCATGGGAGTTCGCGAGCGGGTTTAGAATTACTGCTGCATCCCGAAAAGGGTGAGAATTTAACTCAGAGCGATCGCCATTCTCTCATTCAAGCCCATCAACGCCCCCAACCCCGCCTAGATATTCTTCCCTTACTCTGGGATATTCTGCCATCCCAAAGCGCGATCGCGGGCATGGATAGCAGCGACGGATTAGCCGATGCCATTATCCAAATTTGCACTACCAGCAACACAGGCGCAAGGGTAGATCGCAATTTAATTCCCATCTCCCCCGCCTTAACGCAACTCGTTCCCCCACCCCAAGCATTACAATGGGCGCTTTACGGTGGCGAAGACTTTGAACTGGTACTCTGTCTCCCCCCCCAAGTGGCTCAACAATTCATTCAACGCCTCCCCACTGCTACCCTTATCGGAAAAATCACCCCACAGACAGAGATTTCTCTAGTCGATCCCCAAAAGAAATACCCCGATGAACCTTTATCGCTCAATCGGGGATTTCAGCATTTCTAGCTCCACCAGGAATGGGGAATTGGGAGTTGGGGAAAGAGGGTGGGGAGATGGGGAGGTGGGGGGATGGGGGAAGAAGAAGGGAATTGGGAGTTAGGAGTTGGGAGTTGGGGAAGAAGAGAGTGAGGAGAATGAAGGTAAATCAGCTATTGTTTTTGATACCTACTTAGAATTCAGAACTCTCTTCCCCCCATCCTCTCCCCCACTCAGAACTTGGAACTCATTTCCTCACTCAACACTCTATTCCCACTCAGCACTCAGCACTTTACACTCAGCACTCTATTCCCACTCAGCACTCAGCACTTTACACTCAGCACTCTATTCCCACTCAGCACTCAGCACTTTACACTCAGCACTCTATTCTGACTCGGAACTCGGAACTCGGTACTTTGCACTAACTACTGCCACTTCTGAGCCACTAACTCAGCCAAGTCAACCACGCGCTGAGAGTAACCCCACTCGTTATCGTACCAAGCAACCACTTTCACTAAGTCGCCATCCATGACCATTGTCAGACTAGCGTCAACGATGGAAGAGGCTTCGCTTCCGCGATAGTCGCAGGAGACTAGCTCTAGTTCGCTATAGTCTAAAATACCTTTCATCGGGCCCTGTGCTGCTTCTTGTAGGGCTTCGTTGACTTCTTCAGCAAAGGTTTTCTTTTCTACCTGAGCCACAAAGTCAACGACTGATACGTTGGGGGTAGGAACGCGCATGGCAATTCCATTCAGTTTACCTTTGAGTTCGGGGATAACTAAAGCGACTGCTTTGGCGGCACCGGTGGAGGTGGGTACAATGTTTAATGCCGCAGCCCGCGCCCGACGCACATCCCGGTGGCTAGCATCTAACAACCGTTGGTCGCCAGTATAGCTGTGGGTGGTGGTCATGGTGCCTTTGATAATACCGAACTTATCATTCAGCACTTTCACCACGGGGGCTAAACAGTTGGTGGTGCAGCTTGCGTTACTCAAAACATTATAGGCGCTGGGATCGTATTGATCGTGGTTAACGCCCATGACGTAGGTTCCGATGTTTCCGCCCTTACCGGGTGCTGTAATCAGAACTTTCTTTGCCCCAGCTTGAATATGCTTGGATGCTCCTTCTTCAGAGACAAAGACGCCCGTTGATTCAATAATTAGATCGATGTTCCAATCTGCCCAAGGCAGGTTTAAGGGGTTGCGATCCGATACGCATTTAACGGTGCGACCATCAACGGTAATGGAGTTATCGTCAGCACTAATGTCATAACCTTTCAATACGCCCAACATGGAGTCGTATTTTAGCAGGTGAGCATTGGTTCTTGGGTCAGAGGTATCGTTGATAGCAACGAGTTCGAGCTGGCTATTTTCTCTTCCCAACCAGCATCGCATAAAGTTACGTCCGATGCGTCCAAAACCATTGATCGCTACTCTAATCACTGCGTCTTGCCCTCTGTGTATTCAATAAAATGCCAGTTACTATCGTGAGGCTGTCAATGCCTTCTTGAAGATGGTGAGGGTTCTGAGTAAGCTACATCCTCGCGCAACATTTTAGGCGATCGCATTGCATCGCCTGCGACGCTGAAGGGCGCAATACTCGCGATACCCCTAAAAATTTGTATCCTCGATGTTGAAGATACCATAAAACTGTACCCACTTTCTGACCGCCTGTTGGGAGTGTTTTGAGTTGAGCGCGATCGCCTCGGCTGAGTCCAGGCGAAAGTTCAGTTTCTAGGGGGATCGCGATAAAGCTGCTTTTCTCTAATATAACGGGCAACGGCTTCCGGAACGCGATCGCCAATCGATTGACCCCACTTTTGAGCTTGACGAATCTGGCTTGAAGAAATTTCAATCTCCGCCATTTGTAAAATTTGCCATCGCAAAGCAATTGCTTCTTGAGCCAATTGGCGCTCGACTTGTTGACAACTATACTGAGTTGTGAATTGAGAATTGAGAGAACGAGGAGCAATCAGCCACTGACATTGAGCAACTAGTTCTTGGCGATGGTACCAGCGAGGCAAACTGCGAAACGCATCTAGACCGGCAATCCAGTACCACTGACGGTGAGGATAATAGACTTGAAGAGCCTGTAAAATATCAATAGCATAGTCAGAGCGCGCCCAATCTGAGGTTTGGGGGGCTAGCCAAAACTGAGGGCGATGGGCGATCGCCAAACGAACCATGTGCAGGCGATCGGCAAAAGAGGCCACCCCGGTTCGAGATTTGTGGAACAAACAGCGAGCGGGAACCCAAATAACAGCTTCGAGTTCAACTTGAGCGATCGCTGCTTCTGCTACCTGTACGTGTCCCCAATGCACGGGGTCAAAACTACCGCCCCAAATCGCCAGCGATCGCATGGTTTGAGTCTACTCCCTAGAAGCGAGTCAGGAAATCACCTGCCAGGATTCCTGACTTATCGAGCCGAATGCGGTATAAATCAAACAATAGAGTTTCGCGATAGAAAAATCCGGCTCTTTGTTCCCCCTTTCGGTAACTCCTCCTTACCTGGAGGAAAAAATCTATCCTTGGCTAGAGTAATTTATTACTTCTAATTCTATTGCATTCAAAGCAATTCTTGATATGATATCGCGTGTTATTGGTGTGGTGTGGTGTGTTAAGGAGATATGATGCTGAATTCTGTAGATTTCAGCGGTAAACCGTTTCACTTCATCGGAATTGGTGGAATCGGTATGTCAGCTCTAGCTTACGTTTTGGTCAAGCGCAAGCTACCCGTGTCTGGTTCAGATATTCGTCTCAGCCACATTACTCAGCGACTGCAAACGCTGGGAGCGCACATTTTCTGGAGTCAAGACGCGACCAACCTGGAATACTTTCAACAAGCCTTGAATTCATCGAAGAGTCAGGATACTCAAACCTTGACCCCAACTGCTATCGATCCTGATGTATTGCCGCAAGTGATTTGCTCAACAGCAATCAATACCAGCAATTCCGAATATCGAGCCGCCCTAGAGCTAGGTTGCCCGATCTATCACCGTTCCGACGTGTTAGCCGCCTTAATTCAAGAACAGCGTTCCATTGCAGTCGCTGGGACGCACGGTAAAACCACAACAAGTAGCCTAATCGGTTATTTGCTGCTGCAAGCAGGACTTGACCCCACGATTGTTGTGGGAGGAGAAGTAAATAGCTGGGAAGGTAACGCCAGAGCAGGAGAAGGAGAATACTTGGTTGCCGAAGCCGACGAATCAGATGGTTCGCTGGTGAAATTTTCGCCAGAAATCGGCATCATTACCAACATCGAACTGGATCATCCCGATCACTACACCACACTCGATCAAGTGATTGAAACTTTTCAAGTGTTTGCTCGGCAGTGTAAAAAGGTGGTGGGCTGCATCGACTGCGAACTCGTACGCGATCGCATTCAACCTGAGATTACCTACAGTCTTCGTCGGGACTCTCAAGCCGACTATACCGTCGATTTTGCCGCTTATGGGGCAGAAGGAACCACAGCTCGCGTTTGGGAAAAAGGAAAACTTCTCGGAAACCTCAGCATCCGCTTGCTAGGTCAACACAATCTCAGTAACGCTTTGGCGGCTGTTGCCGTCGGGCGCGACTTAGGACTGGATTTTGCGACAATCTCGTGCGCGATCGCCACCTTTGAGGGGGCAAGACGCCGCTTTGAATGGCGGGGAACGGCGAATGGGATTGCCTTCATTGATGACTACGCTCACCATCCTAGTGAAATTCGCGCCACCTTAGCTGCCGCTCGCCTGAGTGCCAAAAATCGTCGCGTGGTTGCCATCTTTCAACCGCATCGCTATTCGCGAACAACCACCCTACTTGACGAATTTGCTCAAGCGTTTGCCCAAGCTGACTGCGTAGTCGTCACCGACATCTACAGCGCTGGCGAACCCAATGTTGACCAAATTAGCGGTCAGCAAGTGGTTGAGTCCATTGCCCAACACCATCAGCAGGTTCACTATCAACCCACCTTAAGCGCGGTTAAACAGTTTCTGACCCAAACACTTTCACCTGGGGATCTAGCGTTATTTCTGGGAGCCGGAAATCTGAATTCAGTGATTCCAGAGATGATTGCGGCCTACCAATCGGCCGATGCAAGCCTGCCGAGAGATGGATGCAATCTGGCATAAGGCACCTCTGGTTGTGACTCAATCGCTTCGTCAAATTTCCAACCCAGTTATCCACCGCTTTGAGCATACAGATTTCAACCTTCAATCATGACTATCTCCTATGACCCCCCCAGTGTCCGCCCAACTTCGACCCCTCGGAAATCGACCTCTCCAGCCTCTCACCCCCTAGAAGCCTGGGTGGCTGACTCCAAGGTTTCAGAAATGGGGCAGACGAGCGCTCTAAGGGATGAAGCATCCTCCATTGAGGAGAACTCGACCCTTTTTCCCTTAGAAGCCCCAGAATTTACCTCCTCAGCAGCTAAAACCCCCTTCTACCTCCCCGGCAGCAGTTGTCCGATTAAACCCCAGGTCTCCCTGGCGGGTTTAACGTCCTATCGCGTTGGCGGGCCAGCGCAATGGTATGTCGCCCCTCGCTGTCCGGAAGATTTACAAATTAGTTTGGAATGGGCAAAGTCAGAAGGCTTGCCCGTTATTGTCTTAGGGGCTGGTTCTAACTTGCTGGTAAGCGATCGCGGTTTGCCCGGTCTGGTGGTGGGAACCCGCCACCTGCGCCACATCCGCTTCGATCCCGAAATCGCCCAAGTCCAAGCCGGGGCTGGCGTTCCCATTGCTCAACTGGCTCGCCTGGTTGCCCAGCGCGGCTGGCAGGGCTTAGAATGGGCCGTGGGTATTCCCGGTACCGTCGGCGGCGCGATCGTAATGAATGCGGGCGCTCACGAAAGCTGCGTTGCTGATGTTTTGGTGGAGGTGGATGTTCTCTCCCCGGCGGGAAATGCCACTTGTTTGGGGGTGGCTGAGTTGGGATACCGCTATCGCACCTCGCGATTGCAGGGGAGCGATCGCGTCGTTACGCAAGCTACCTTCCAACTGCAACCCGGAGGCGATCCCAAAAGTGTTATGGCGACGACCGAAGCTCACCTAGAACGCCGTCGCAGCACCCAACCCTACCATTTACCCAGTTGCGGGAGCGTATTTCGCAACCCCGAACCCTATAAGGCAGCTTGGTTAATCGAACAAACGGGTTTAAAAGGCTACCAAATTGGCGGCGCGCAAGTTTCTCAACTTCATGCCAACTTTATTCTCAATTGCGGCAAAGCAACGGCTAGCGATATTTATCAGTTGATGCGTTACGTGCAGCAGCAAGTCGAACAGCGTTGGTCTATTCGCCTAGAACCTGAAGTGAAAATTTTAGGGGAATTCTAAAAGGCTGCGGAGAACTCGCGCTCGCCTCGGTCAAAACGCTACCATCAGGGTCTATCTAGCGCGATTTGAGCTAGGTTAATGGCAGATTTATCCTTTGGTGAGATCGTATCCAAGCGACAAGAATGCTAAGGTTGAAAAAAGCACGCTCGCTGGAGCGTGAATTAACCTGCACGTTAACAAACTAAGTACAGAGTCAACCAGTTATGTCAAAAGGACAGGGATTTGGTGGCTTCGGTCTCGGCAAAATGAAAGAACTGGCCGATGCCTTTAAGAAAGCCCAACAGGTGCAAGAAGGCGCTAAACAACTCCAAGAAGAGTTGGAACAACTCGAAATTCAAGGTGAAGCGCAAGGAGGGTTAGTGAAGGTTGTGCTGAATGGCAACCAAGCTCCCCAGCGCGTTGAAATTTCACAGGAAGTGCTTCAAGAAAGTGCAGAAGTGGTTTCTGACTTAGTAACGGCTGCCATGAAGGACGCCTATGAAAAGTCTACCCTGACCATGCGCCAACGCATGGAGGAATTAACGTCGGGTTTAAATATACCCGGATTGTAAGCGCCCCTCGCAACCCTCCTGCACTGGTTTGGGGCGTCTGGTCAAACCAGAGCTTTTTGGGGTCGAGATGCCCCCCATCAAGGGATGGAAATACCAGAATTAGGTAGGAGGGAACGCCCAGTGCGATCGCATCAACCGCGCCTTCAGTCTCTTGGTGTGTTTTTACAATTCAGCACGCAATGCCCTATAAGCTTTTATTTGTCTGTCTCGGCAATATCTGCCGCTCGCCTTCTGCGGAAAATATTATGAATCATCTGATCGCGCAGCAGGGT
This sequence comes from Desertifilum sp. SIO1I2, assembly GCA_010672635.1. Classification (GTDB taxonomy): domain Bacteria; phylum Cyanobacteriota; class Cyanobacteriia; order Cyanobacteriales; family Desertifilaceae; genus Desertifilum. The sequence goes on from JAAHGE010000037.1 coordinate 13,220, forward strand.
TTGGGCGATCGGATTTGGTGCGACTCCGCAGGCACGAGCAGCTACCACGTTGGCAGCCCCCCGGATCGGCGAATGACGGCGGCAGCATCCGCACGCGGGATCGCCCTCAAAGGACAAGCCCGTCAGTTTAGCAAGGCAGATTTTGAAGCCTTCGATCTGATTTTGGCAATGGATCGAGAAAATTACTACAATATTTTGGCCCTCGATCCGAGCGATCGCAATCGCCATAAAGTCCGTCTGATGTGCGACTTTTGCACCCGCTTCACGCTTCAGGAAGTCCCCGATCCCTATTATGGCGGCCCAGAAGGCTTTAATACCGTCATTGACCTGTTACTCGATGCTTGCGAGGGTTTGCTAGAATTTGTGCTTCAAGAACAAGAAGCCAGCCTTTAGCAAGGCGCTAGCGACCGATAAGGGCTTCAAGAACGTGCCAGTGAAGGCTGTTAGTTTTTAACTGAGCAGCCGATGCTTCATCGCAAAACTGACCAATTCTGCTCGGTTATTCGTTTCCGTTTTCCGCAGCAAGCTGGTGACGTATTTTTCAATGGTACGAGCGCTCAAGTGGAGATGATCGCCAATTTGGATATTGGACAATCCAGTCGCGATCAGGTTGAGAACTTCTTGTTCGCGTTGAGTGAGACTCACATCTGAGCCTTGGATCTCGCTCTCCGCGACTGGAGATTCTAGGGCGGGATATTTTTCGGTAATTTGAACGCGCGATCGCCATTCCGACTCAATTAACTGCGATCGCTCTAATAAATTTCGCACCACCGCCCCTAACTCGTCGAGTTCAAAGGGTTTGGGCAAATAGAGATCGCACCCCAATTGATAGCCGCGAATTCGCTCTTGAGTTGAAGTTCGGGCGGTTAAAAACACCACAGGTAACAGACGCAAAGCAGGGCGTTGGCGGACTCGTTTGACGAACTCATAACCATCCATCAGCGGCATCGCGATATCAGTCACAATCATGTGAGGTTGATATTCATCCACCAATTTCAAGGCTTCTTGACCATTCTGAGCAGCAATCACCGAATAACCTGATAAGCTCAAGTAATCGCTGATTGCGAGGCGAGTCCCTGGATCGTCCTCAGCAATAAGAATCAGCAAAGGCATGGAACATAAAAAGCAAGCGAACAAGGTCTAAAGGCAAACAAGGCGCAAATTTTACGGCGTATTCCCAGGAGATCGTTGAGTCCGAATTCGGTTAATCTCTTGTTGGAGTTCGTCAATTTGCTGGCGGAGTCGATCGACTTCGCTTTTGGGGGCTTGAACTTCCACATTGACCGCCCCTTCCGCAGGCGATCGCTGATAGTTCCCTTGGCGAATTTGGCGGTATTCTTCAGAATTAGCCCATTCTTGCAAGTATTTTAAACGGTCTACCGGAAATGGGTGACTCAACATGGCACCTTGAGCGCCGTTGTAGAGTAAAAACTTATACACCTGGTTAAGACCTTCTAAATCTAAGCCGTGATACTCTTCTGATTGGCGGATAAATTCCTTTAAGTTCAACTCATGAGCATACTGGTTGCTGCCTCCGGCCAGGCGCATCAGGGTCTGCATGACTAAGTTTAGGTCATCTGTCACCAATAATGCAGCGCGATCGCAAGTTAACTCCGCCTTGCGCCGCCATTCATAGAACGCGAAGATCAAGCCGCTACTCACCAAATTGCCAATCCCAAAGGTCATTTCCCCTAAGATGGAAGCAGCATTCATCGCCCAAATTGCCATTTGCAGCAAAATCGTGTGACCGCACTTAATATGAGCTAACTCATGGGCTAAAACCGTGCGAATCTCATCAGCACTCATCAAATCTAGCAAACCCGCATTCAGCACCACATAGGGGCGTTCTTTGCCCAAGGCATAACTATTAACCTGGGGGTTCTGGGACACAAATAACCCAGGTTCCGGATAAATATCGAGATCGCGGGTGCATTCGCGAAAAATTTGATAGATACTGGCATACTGGCGCGGCCCCACCTGAATGCTATTCCCCATCAGGAAAATATATTGAGGGCGTTCGTAGAGAAACTCTACAAACCGGCGGGCAATCAGATCGAAACCGGGAAAGTTTCGTAAGGCTTGTTCCGCCTCGCGATCGAGAGGATGTCTAAAAGCTTCGCAAGAGATTCCAGGATAGCTAGGCATAAGAAAACAAGATAAAAGTAAGGACAGACTCCCACAAGGGGAGTCAATAGACTGAGATTTCTAGAACAGCCGATAGGTGCAATTAGTTCTATGATATCGGTTAGTTTTTTTTGTTGAACCTAGCTTTCAGGTCGTCTAGAGTCGCGTTCTGTTTCGTTTTTTGGCGGTTGGATGGGCGCTGAGAGAGATCGGACGATCGCATCGATAAACTGATGCGTCGTAAAGCCTCGTTGACTTCTAAAACTCGGACTTTCACCACTTGACCCACTTTCACCACTTCCTTGGGATCGCGGACAAAGCGATCGCTCAGTTGCGAGATGTGAACTAGCCCCTCTTGGTGAACGCCAATATCCACGAATGCCCCAAAATTCGCGACATTCGTGACAATACCTTCAAGTTCCATCCCCACCTGCAAATCGGAGATTTCATTAACGCCTTCTTTAAAGGTGGCATATTTAAACTCAGCCCTCGGATCGCGTCCGGGTTTTTCTAACTCGCGGATAATATCTTGGAGGGTGGGTAAACCGATAGTATCCGTCACGTACTTTTGCAGGTTGAGCGATTTGAGGCGTTCTGAGGCTTGGGTAATTTGGGCGAGGGGCAGATTTAAGTCAGACGCGATCGCTTGCACAACGCTATAGCTTTCGGGGTGAACTGCTGTATTATCCAGGGGTTGATCGCCTCCCCGAATGCGAAGAAACCCAGCAGCTTGTTCAAAGGCTTTGGGGCCGAGTTTGGGGACTTTCAGCAGTTCCCGACGGTTTTTAAATACGCCTTTCTCGTTGCGGTAGTTCACGACATTTTTGGCGACTGTTGGCGACATCCCCGAAACAAAGGTGAGCAATTCTTTGGAGGCGGTATTTAAGTCTACGCCAACATAGTTCACGCAGCTTTCTACGGTTTCGTCGAGTTTCTTTTTCAGGAGTTTTTGATCGACATCGTGCTGATATTGTCCAACGCCGATGGATTTGGGATCGATTTTTACCAATTCGGCTAGGGGATCTTGCAGGCGGCGTCCAATACTAATTGCCCCGCGTACAGTTAAGTCTAATTCGGGGAACTCTTCTCTAGCAACTTCGCTCGCCGAATAAATCGAAGCGCCCGATTCATTCACCATCACTTTAATGGGTTTGGTTTCCAAGGTTTGCAAGACTTCACCGACAAACTCATCAGTTTCTCGCGAGGCGGTTCCGTTACCAATGGCAATCAGTTGAATTTGGTATTTGGCAATCCATTTTTTCAGGATTTCTCCGGCTTGTTGGCGTTGGTTGGCGCTTTGATGGGGGAAGAGCGTTTGATATTCTAAGAATTTGCCAGTTGGGTCTAA
>JAAHGE010000370.1 GCA_010672635.1 Desertifilum sp. SIO1I2
CAAGAAATAAAACTTTGGTTGCAGTTTTCAATTCCAAAGTTTTATTTCTTGAGCATCTGTGTCTTTGAGTCCATGTTTTAATAATTTAATTACCAAATTTTTGTCGCGTAAAACTTGTCTAGCAACTCTCAAATAAATGACATTTTTTTTGATCATTTCAAGAACAACGTCAAAGGCTTCAATTTCAGGTAGTTTTCTTAGATATTCCAGAAGGTATTTTTCATCTTCAAATGACAATGAATTAAATTCTTTTTTTTCGATAATTTGTTGAATTTCTATTTTTGATTTTCTGAGCATCTTTAAAACTCATAAGGCTGAAATAAATCTAAAGGCAAATCCGATTGGTATGCCAACTCGGCAAAAGACCAATAAACCAGTTATCGGTCAGTCGATGTAAGTGTTGCAGTGCTAGTTCAGAGCATTTGTTGGCTTTCTCTAACTCTCTAAACGGGACCTTGCTGCAATTCGCGTACCAGTTGGTAAAACGGTTCCCAGTTATCTTCGGTGGTGATGGGTTCCCAGACGGATTCAATCACTGGACGTAGCAAAACTGTTCTAGGATTATGCTGGCGCAGGCGCGTTGCCACTTGAGAAAATTCCTCTGGAGAATAGGATTGTAACTGGCGATAGTAGAGATTTCGCCAGTTTTCCCAGGTGGCGCTTGGCCCAGCATTCGCCCAATTGGGAATTTGGGTAGCGTCTTCGCGCCAACTCGCATCAAAGACTTCACTGAGGCGGATAAAAAACTCATGATATCCCAGTTGGGTATCCTTCAACAGGTAAATCGTCTGTTCGAGTAAGGCTTCGGCGACGGCGGGAGGAACGCCTTCTAAGCCTAGTTTCCGCATCATTAACTGCTGATAGGTTTGGAAGTAATGGCTGTCATATTGCGCCAAACCCGTTTCTAACTCCTGCTGGGGAACGACCAATTTTAGGGGAATTTGCAGCATTTCTAGGTTGAGGCGACAAATTTCCGGCTGGTTTCCGTAGCTGTAGCGTCCGTAATAGTCGAAATAGGCGGCGGTGAACTGGGGGTTATAGTTGGGGATAAAGGCGTAAGGACCATAATCGAAGCTTTCCCCCGTAATCGACATATTATCGGTATTAAGGACGGCGTGGCAGAATCCTGCTGTCATCCACTGGGCGGCGAGTTCGGCGACTCTTAATACTAATTCTGCATAAAACTGGGCGTAGAGTTCGGTGCAGTCTGAACCTTTTTTGGATTGTGCGGCTAGCGGTGAGGCTAGGGTAGGGTAGTAAACTGCGATCGCGTGGTCTAAGAGTTTTTTGATTAAATCGGAACGCTGGAAGTAATACAGGCGTTCAAAGGTTCCAAAGCGGATGTGAGAACGGCTAAACCGAACCATGACGCAGGAACGGGTAGGGGAGGGTTCATCGCCGCGCCAAAGTTGTTCGCCAGTTTCGACGACGCTTAGACAGCGAGAGGTTTTCACCCCCAGTTGATGTAAGGCTTCGGCGGCTAAAACTTCGCGAACGCCGCCTTTGAGGGTCAGTCTACCATCGGCGGTGCGAGAGTAGGGGGTTCTCCCCGATCCTTTGGTGCCAAAGTCATAGAGTTCGCCGTCTACTCCTCGGACTTGTCCAAACAGAAAGCCGCGTCCATCTCCTAAATGAGGGTTATATTCGCCAAATTGATAGCCGTGGTAGCGTAAGGCGAGGAAGGGACGGGGGACTTCAAATTTCCCGAAGGTTTGAATGAAGTGTTCGTCAGCGACGCTTTTGGGATCGAGTCCAATTTTAGGTAAGAGTGGGTCGTTACGCCAACGGAGGATATGTTGGGGAAATTCTGCGGGTGCAACTAGATCGTAGTAATCTTCGCCTAATGCTTCAAGGGCGGGTTCGTAATTCAGGTCGATGAAGGGGTTGGGAGTCATCAAAGGAAGGTTTGCAGGGAGGGGTTCTCCTTATTTTAATCAATGCGGGCGATCGCCATCGCGAGCCAACCGGAAGAGGGTGGGGGAAGTGAGTTCCGAGTTCCGAGTGGGGAAGAAGTTGTTATAGCTGTACTCAGTAAGATTAAGACAGACTGAACTGCTCAAAGGATGAGACTCACTTGGTTTTAACTCAGCACTCAGCACTCAGCACTAAGAGAAGCACTCTCTTCCCACTCAGCACTCAGCACTAAGAGAAGCACTCAGCACTTTGCTATACCACGAAAAAAGGTGGGGAGTTCCCACCCGATCCATCACTAACCTACCTGAGAAACAAAGTTTGACTGACCCAGTGAAACCGGGCAACCAGTCAAATTCTTTGTATAGCAATCTAAATGACTGGTGTGTCTTTGTGATGTCGCGGGTGTGATATTTTTATGAATCTTCGGTTTTACCGATGCGACGCAGGTTCAGGATATCGCTCATTTTGCGAATTTGAGCAAACACTTGTTCGAGTTGACGGCGATCGCGAATATCAATCCCTAGATCGATAATCGCAGGTTTCCCCGGACAGGTTTTGACTTGCACGTTTCGCACGTTGATGCTGTTATCGCTCAAGCGCAATAGAATATCTTTGAGAACCCCTACCCGGTCAATGGCTTCAATCTGCACCTGGACGGTATAGGTTTGGGGACGGCTTTCTTCACTGGTTGCTGAGTTCCAGCTTACCGGAACGAGGCGATCGCCCTCAACATTATCCACATTAACGCAGCCTTGACGGTGAATGGAAATGCCCCGGCTTCCCCGCGTCACTACTCCAATAATGGGTTCTCCTGGAATGGGCGTACAACATCCGGCAATATGATACAGTAACCCTTCAACTCCGACAATCGGCGATTTGCTTTGAGGAGTCGGAGAGGGGGCCGGTGAGGGAAGCAGGGTTGAGATAATCGTACAGGCATCCTCTGCATTGGAAGCTGGAGTAATGGGTTGTTTGGCTTTAATGGCTTCGCGCAGGCGGTTGACTACCAGATTTAGCGTCACTTCGCCATATCCTAACGCTGCTAGCAAGTCTTCTACCCCGTGATAGTTGCAACGTTCGGCGGTGGCTTGCATGGGTTCGGACTTGAGTAGGGCCTCAAAGCCATTTTTCCCTAACTCTTTCTCCAGCAATTCTCGACCCCGCATCACGTTTTCTTCTCGGTGCGATCGCTTGTACCATTGGCGAATCCGGTTTCTGGCCCCGGTTGTCACGGCAAAGTTCAGCCAGTCTAAGCTAGGGTGAGAATTTTTCTGGGTGATAATCTCGACAATATCGCCATTTTTAAGCTGAGTATCGAGCGGGATCATCTTACCATTCACCTTTGCACCCGCACAGTGATTCCCGACTTCCGTATGGATGCGGTAGGCAAAATCCACAGGCGTTGCACCGCGATTCAGCGAGAGGACATCGCCCTGGGGTGTAAATACGTATACGTCGTCTTCAAATAAGTTATCTTTTATACTCTCTAAATATTCTTGAGCGTCTTTTAAGTCGCTTTGCCACTCTAAAAGCTGCCGCAACCAAGTAAACTTTTCATCAGCATTGTTCAACGCGGCGTTGCTCAATCCAGTTTCCTTATATTTCCAGTGCGCGGCGATCCCATACTCGGCGACATGGTGCATTTCCCAAGTCCGAATCTGAAATTCAATCGGACGACCGGTATGACCGATGACGCCCGTATGCAAAGATTGATAGCGATTGGGTTTCGGTAAACCAATGTAATCTTTGAAACGTCCGGGAATGGGGCGAAACGCATCGTGAACGACCGCTAAAGCGCGGTAACACTCGTCATTACTTTGCACAATAATCCGCACCGCCGCAATATCAAAGATTTCGTGAAATTCTTTCTGCTGGCGCTGCATTTTCTGATAAATGCCATAGAGATGTTTGGGGCGACCCTTAATTTCAAATTCGCGAACGCCAATTTGTTCGAGGCGCTGTCCCAACATCTCCGTGACACTCGAAAGGCGGGCTTCTCGGTTGGCGCGTTTTTCAGCGATTAATTCTTGAATTTGGCGATATTGATCGGGTTCTAGGTATTTAAAGGCTAAATCTTCTAGTTCCCACTTAAACCGACCAATTCCCAAGCGGTTGGCTAAGGGGGCAAAAATTTCGCGCGTCTCTAGGGCGATCGCTCTTTGCTTCTCCCCACTCATATATTCTAGCGTTCGCATATTGTGGAGGCGATCGGCTAGTTTCACCACAATCACGCGAATATCCTTCGCCATCGCCAAAAACATGCGGCGAAAATTTTCCGCTTGGCGTTCGGTTTTACTCGAAAAGGTAAATTTCGATAGCTTCGTTACCCCTTCCACCAAATGGCGAACCTCAGTCCCAAAGCGCTGTTCGATCTCCTCTGGCGTGACATCGGTATCTTCGACCACATCATGGAGAAACCCGGCTGCGATCATCGGCGCGCTTCCGCCTAACTCCCGCAGCAACCCTGCTACCGCCACCGGATGGGAAATATAGGGTTCTCCCGATTTACGATATTGACCGCGATGCAACTGGTAGGCGAATTCAAAGGCTTGGCGGATTAAATCGCGATCGCGCGGCGCTTCCCTCGGTGAATCGCGTTCTTGGCGTTCAACTTCGGTTTTCTCCACAATGGAGGAGGTGGCTAGACAGTCCTGAAGCCAGTCAGGAACGGTACATTCATAAGTTGCTGTTAGAACCATTGTGATTTTGCGATAGATAGGGGAATAAAGATGAATAGTTATAGGGCTTGCTCAATTTCCGCAAGCCTCTAGATTAAGCGCCAGTTTAAAAAAGCTAGTCCTTAATGGCACATACTTGGCTGTACAGACTCCCCAAGGAGATGTCTATACTCGCTTCGGGCGTTTGTATGCTGAATCCATTAATCCTCTACTTGTATGATACAAATAAACTTCTAGGCATTAAAAGAGAATTGAGAAATTATACGCGATCGTGTTGCCTTTTACCCATCATCAAAATCTGCAACAATTCCAGCAAGCCTTAATTGACTTGCAGCAGCAGACTGTTTTAACAGAACTCAGTCCAGTACAGTTACGAAAAAGCGTGCAAACCCTGCAAACTTTATTTCAACAACAGCTTTCTCCTCTTCTAGCAGAGGAGGTGACAGGAGAGGACGCACCTCGCGTTTCCTCGATATTAACTGAAATTCACAAGCAACTACAGTTACTTGCAATGGATGTCACCTTTCTGCAAGTCTCTCGCCAGTCCGCAACCGGACAGCAACGCCTCACTCAAATGCGCGATCGCCTTTCAACCCTGCTTCGTTATTGTCAGATTCTTCTAGGTGCTGAGTGCTGAGTGGGGAGGTGGGGAGATGGGGAGATGGGGGAAAGGAATGCTGAGTGGGAAGTCAGTTCCGAGAAGGATAGGAACAGGAAAGGGTGAGTGCTGGGGAGAAGACTTGCAGAAAGGTGACATCCATTGCAAGTAACTGTAGTTGCTTGTGAATTTCAGTTAATATCGAGGAAACGCGAGGTGCGTCCTCTCCTGTCACC